>JAJZHL010000139.1 GCA_021804505.1 Pseudomonadota bacterium
GTTAATATTGCTTGGTAGATATATTTGCAAAGCAAGAGTACCAAATTGCCAAGTATGTCCAGTGAGAGACTATTGTGAATATTTTAAGAACTTAGTTAAAGGATAGAAAATGAGTAAGTTTAGCGAATGGACCTTTTATAAACCAAAAAGTGGTGGAGCGAACGAAGCAGGAGAGCTTGGTGGTGTGTATTCACGTACAGACGATCCAACACAATTGGCTATGATTAAGCAGGAGAAGAGTCCTGAGAAAAATATTTCTGAATTTTTGGGGTCTAGGCTATTTGAGACCTTAAGTCCTGGAAATGGTGCTAAGGTCTCGCTTGTTGTATCTGATGATTGGGCTGGGAGACTTGATGATGAGAAAGGATTACAAGATGATGGATCTAATGTATATGTAAGATCAGAATTTTTTAAGAATTATGCTGGTGATATGTATGTAGACATGGATAAACATCTGCCTGAAGATGTTAGACCCAGTAAATACCTGAGAAAAGATGGCGGAAGACCGCTTTTTATGGGAACTAGAGAGTGGTTATATGGTACCTTAACTAAAGCATTTGAGATATTGAGGTATGAAGGATTTGCTAATACTGCGCCAGCAAGTCTATTGCTTAACGATTTTGACATGCATACTGGTAATCATGGGGTAATAAGAGATCCAAAAAATTCTCAAATTCCACCGAAACTAGTTCGACTCGATTTTGCTGGTAGTCTTGAAAAATTAGAGGAAGAGATACATCCTAATTCTAATTCTAGGCATCTTCCATTAATCGGTCCAACAAATCACTATGTAGAATTTCCTAAAAAAATTAAAAAAACTAACGAATTTGCTGATTGTTTAATAAACACATCAAAAATTAATTTAGATGAAACTATTGATAGTAGTTTCAAGGAGTTACAGCGTTTTTATAGTGATAAAGCTCTAGCAAATTGGGCAAAAATGTCAATGCCAGGCCGCTTTAAAAATAAGGCAGCAGGGGAGATTACAGTTGAAGAAATAAAAAGTGGTTTCAAAGAAACAATGACAGCTAGACAGCAATCATTAAAAGAATATGGAATACAGATAAAATTGAGTCTTGCAATGTCTAAAGATCAGGAGACTGGGCTTTATAAAGTTGACGAACAGAAATTAGGCGAACTTGTTGCTGAACATAAAGACTATTTTGTAGATGTAGTGGAGGGCAGAAAGGAAATAAAATTACGAGAAGAAAATAAGGGGGCTCTCGAAGTTTTGCTCTCTGCAGTTAAAACTGCAATTAGAACCTTGTTTCCTTCTCTTAAAATCTCATCAGTTAATTAAAGTGCGTCAAATGATAAAATAGCTAAGATGGGTGAGGCGCAAGTATATCCTACTAAGCAGCATATACTTATTCATGGATTACAGGAGGTAAAGGAAGTTTTAAAGACACATGTTGCCAATCCTATTAAAAAAGAGAAAAAGAATGTGGAGCAGGTAACCGAAAATAAAACTTTACAGAGGCACAAAAGAAAGTCTGCGGTATTGACTTGATTTTTAGTAATAGTGCAAACAGCAGAAAGCCTAGATTGAGATAACTGTTTATAGGAAGGTTCAATAAATTATTGTGTTTTGGAGCATATAAGAACGTTTCCTGCAGTTTTAGTAATATATAATGTATCACCTTTGGAGGCTATTTTGTGTTCTTTTTCGTCAAGCTTGGCGTTCATAATGGTACCGGACCACATCACCTGACCAATTGTTTCTGTTGAAATTTCTTTGCTGTGTACTATTACTGCATTACCTATCATATCAGAATAAGAGGTGGAGTTTTTACCGTTTTTATAGATATATAACTGTAATGGTTGCCATAATATAAGTAGTGATAGAAGCGAAGATATTCCAAAAATTACGGGTTGATACTTAAAGGCAAGGGGGCTAAGAGATAGGCATATAGCAGTAGACAGAGCTCCGAGGCCTAAAAATAAAAATCCGACATTTGGTGTCCCAATAAACTCTATTATAATAAAGATAATTCCAGCGATGAGCCATAAAGTTACTACTGAAATGCCAAATACTACCATATATAGACCTTTGATAAGAAATTGGTGACGTCGTTGCTTATCGCTCTCTTAATAGTTATAGGCTTCGCTCCACCGCTCCTAGAACCAAATTCTCCTGAATCGGCTATGTCTTCACTTTCAATCGTGCGCATAGGTTTTTAAAAACATTATTACATTTGCTATATCCTGCGGTTTGCTAAGACCAGCAAAAGACATTTTAGTACCAGGTACAAATTGGCTTGGCTTATGGATAAAATGAAATAAACTTTCTTCATCCCAAGAGCCACCTTTTGTTGTCAATGCGGTAGAGTATTTATAATCTGCTACTTTAGCTTTTTCTGCTCCAACTATGTTCCATAGATTTGGCCCAATTTTGTTAGGTCCATTCTTTTCAAGAGAATGACAAACAGCACATTTTTTGACTAAATCTTTTCCAGCTTCAGCATTGGCAGTTTTCATTAGTTCTGCAATATCCAGTGGTGCTTCCTCCGAAGCTTCAGCAACCTTAGAAGAATCCTCAGAGGTTTCTACGCTATACCCACGAGCTTCAGGTTGTAAAATTGGTTTATATAAAATATTTGTTATAAACCCCACTAGCATGGCAATTAGGCTAGCCAGCAAAATTGCAGCAGCGATTTTATTTAACTCTATTCCAGACATAAATTTACGAAGTTGACAGTAATAATTAAACAAAGGCTAATTATAGCTAAAAATAATAAAACATCCAAAACAATAATTTGTTTGCTTTATCTAAGTCTCGTTTGAACCTGCGATTTGTTGTTCTTTCTTCCTATGTTATAGGCATCATCTTGTGATATACGATCGCCGACCCGTTGTTTTATTTCGGATAATTCATTTGTCTCTATAGAATTATCCATTTCTTGCTTCTTTGTTAGCTCCGGGTTAGATGTTAAACCCACAGATTGCTGTAAAGTTAAGAGTTCATCATAATTCTTTCGCGCATTAACTTTTAGCAATTCAATTTTCTTTTGTTCATTTATTACAAATTGATCAGTATCAAGTAGCATTGCTCCAATTTTCTCGCCCAACTTTGGAGCGTATGATACTGCTAGAATTGATAGTGGTACAACAGCAAGTGCTAATGCTGCTCCCGCCGTGACTACGCTAATCGCACCGACAGCAAGAGAGCAAACAGCCGTAAAAATCTTACTAGTTGTCTGCTTAAATGTCTCAATTTTTTTATGATGTTTCACAGCAGTGCCAAGGATTTTATTAAGTTCTGTTTTGATGTTTGCTATAATATCGTGAGGTCTTTTATACTTTTTTATTGCATGTAGTATAATAATACGAAATAAATCTGGTTCATACTTTAATACATTCATTATCTCATGACTATTTCTGGCTTTTAATAGATCTTTTAATACTAGCCTTAGCAGTTTCCTTTCTTCCTGTGTTGTTTGGTTGAAATTTGTACTTATTAAGGT
>JAJZHL010000009.1 GCA_021804505.1 Pseudomonadota bacterium
AGACTTTCTATTCTATTAGTGCATTTTTGTGATAAAGAGACCTAAAGCTTATTGGAAGTAAACAACTATAACCCTATCATGACCAGTTAGATCTTTATAAATCTTCTCCACAACATAGCCATTATTATCAAAAATCTTTGCCACATCAACGGCCTGGTTAAAACCTATTTCTAAAAATAATTTTCCTTGAGGTCGGAGAAAGCTCTTTGCCTCTTTAGCAATTATATAGTACGAAGCAAGTCCGTGATTATCTGCAAATAAAGCTAAATGAGGTTCGTATTCTAGAGTTTCGGTTGCTATATAGGATATATGTTCCCTAGCAATATAAGGTGGGTTACTAACTATAATATCAAATTGTTGACCCTCTAGTTTTTGGAACCAATCACTATGGATTAATTTAATTCTATCGGCTACATTATGATACCTAGCATTTTGTTGGGCCACTGATATAGCATCAATGCTAATATCAGTGGCAGTAAGGTAAATATTGGGTCTTTCAAGTAATAAGCTTATTGCAATGCATCCGCTACCTGTCCCTATCTCTAATATTTCAAGTGATGTATTATTAACTGCTACTTTATCTAAAATTATATCTATAAGTAGTTCTGTGTCTGAGCGCGGTATTAAAACCTTGTTATTTACCGTAAAGTCGTATCCGTAAAATTCCTTAGTATTTGTTATATAGGCAATTGGCTCTAGGGCTAAACGTCTGTTAAGTAATTGTTCAAAGGTTTCTTGTTCTTTTGGTGTTAACTCTTGTTCAGAATGTGCTAGTAAGTACTCTAGGGACTTTCCCATAGCATGCTGCAATAATATTCTTGCTTCTAAGTTTGATGTGTTAGCTATAACGTTAACTAGCTTGTAGGAGGCATGATATAGGCTTGCTTTTATATTCATGTAATTATTTCCTGTATGTCTTGAGGTAAGGGGGCCTGAAATTCCATTAATTCTCTAGTAACAGGATGGGTAAAATTCATATACCAAGAATGCAAGGCTTGACGCTTGAAATTGGCCAATTTTTGTACCACTATATCAGGACTTTTAGCTAGTTTGCTGCTATTATTACCATATGTTTGGTCTCCCACCACAGAATGTTTTAAATTGCTTAATTGTACCCTAATTTGATGTGTGCGTCCGGTTGCAAGTTTGCATTCTACCATGCTAATAAGACCGTCAAAAAATATATTTTCCGTTTTATAATGAGTCACTGCCTCTTTTCCGCCAAATTTCAGTATGGTCATTTTTTGTCTTGAGATTTTGCTTCTACCAATGTTGTTTTTGATTATACCTTCTTGCGGAGTAATAATTCCCCAAACCAATGCTTTATATTTGCGTACAAGCTGACGTTTTGCTAGTTGATCAGCAAGAAAGTTATGGGTGTAGTTATTTTTTGCTACTACCATCAGGCCGGATGTATCTTTATCTAATCTATGAACAATACCCGGTCTCTCCAACCCTCCTATGGTAGATAAAGACTTACCGTGATATAGTAATGCATTTACCAAAGTATCCTGATGGTTACCAGCTCCAGGATGGACGGTAATTCCAGCTGCTTTATTAATTACTATTAAATCCTCATCCTCATAAATAACATCGAGAGGAATTTGAGCCTCTTGTAACTTGAGAGGAGTCTTCTCTTTTATAGTGAATGAAATAATCTCATTCTCCTTGACCTTAAAGCTAGAATCAGAAATAATTACTCCATTGACTAATACTAGCATGTCGTTAATCATCCTTTGGATTTGACTTCTAGATATATTACCAACTAAATTTGTGAGTGCTATATCAAGTCTAAGGTTATTTAGAGCCTGGGGTATGCGATGCTCTTCCATATATTTATAATTTTTAAATAAAAAACGGTGAATTACTTAGTGGACAAAATTAATCAGTTAAAATGGTTACAATCAATTGGTGTAGAATATTATCTTTCGACAACGAACCGCCAGAACAAAATATTAATAAATTATAGTATGACAGAAAAAAAATCTCCCAAACATTCTACTGTAGCTACACCTCAGGCTATGGTTACCAAATCGGCTGCAGTAACAAAGTCTAAGGCCACACCTATTGAACCTACAAAGGATAATAGCAAATCTCCTATAGAACTTGCAAGGTTTTTGGCTGATTCCGCAACTGATTTAGCTGAATTAAAGGAACTAGTAATGAATTTTGATGGCTGCGTCCTAAAGAAATTTGCAACAAAGACGGTATTTGCTGACGGTAATCCCCAAAGCGATATCATGCTAATAGGTGAGGCGCCTGGTAGTAATGAGGATATAGAAGGGATACCATTTTGTGGTGAAAGTGGCAAATTATTGGATAATATATTGTCTTCTATAAATATCTCCAGAAAACATAATGCGTATATTACCAATACTGTATTTTGGCGTCCGCCAGCAAATCGTCAGCCCACCCAAGAAGAAGTAGATATTTGTAGACCTTTTGTGGAGAAGCATATAGCATTAGTAAACCCAAAATTAATTATTTT
The DNA here is from genome assembly GCA_021804505.1 of Pseudomonadota bacterium. GTDB lineage: Bacteria > Pseudomonadota > Alphaproteobacteria > Rickettsiales > Rickettsiaceae > Tisiphia. The sequence continues at coordinate 2,489 of JAJZHL010000009.1, forward strand.
GGTAGGGGCGGTAGCAGCAACAAGCTTACTTGGTGCAAATTCTGGTATCAGTAAAATTAAGCAAGTTTATTATCCGTATGCAAATAGGTACCTTACGCAGCCAATACAAACTACAGCAATTTTCCACCCTGCTTATTTATTAAGACAACCTCTGCAGAAGAAAGTAATGTGGTATGATCTGCTGAAAATTGAAGAATTTGTGTTGAAACTAGGTTGATCAAGGATTAGCGTTAGCTTTTCTCTTACTCCACAATTCTTCTAATTTGAAATGCTCTCTTGTTTCTGGATGGAATATATTAATCAATATATTCCCGGCGTCTATTAAAACCCAGTCGGATTTCTCTAACCCCTCAATATTAACATTTATACCAGCTTTATGTTTCAATTCTAAAGCTAAATATTCCGCTATTGCCCCAACATTTTTTGTAGAACGGCCATTTGCTAAAATAACATATTCGGTTAAAGTGGTTTTTTGCTTTACATCTATTACCAATATCTCATCTGTCTTTTTTTCGTTGAGACATTGCGTAATAAACTCTATTAGTAGCTCAGTATTTTCTAGCATGGTTACCTATATGATAAGCTTTAATTAGGGAATTGTTTTAAGATTTTCATCTTATTTTTTTTGAGCGCATAAATTATTAGCTCATCAATTATGTTATTTTTGATCGCAGCGGAAATAGTCTTTAGATTATTTTGTAAAATTTCTTCATTTTGCTTTTTATCAATTTGCTTATGCTTTACATATGCAAAATAAGCTTTATTTTCTTGTTGAAAGACTGCAGTATTAGACCCAATATCGGTTTGAAATATCATCGATATTAACTCTGGCGGTAGGGCTTTATTAGTATCTATTTTAGATCTAATAAAAGAAGCTTGCGTATCTATCGTTACTTCAGGGAAAGCATTGTTCTTGTTAGCAACTTTGTATTCCTTAGCGATCTGCTGGATAGTTTGTAAATTAGCATTACGTATATACTGCTGAACCCATAGTTTCTTTACTTGATCTGATATATCTTGAAATTCTGGTATCTTACTAGGCTCTATCGATTTAATCTCCACTAAGACGAAAGTTTTGTTGTCAGGTAGTTCTATCGGGTAGGAGACTTCTTTCGCATCTAACTCAAAAATAGTATCAGCACAGGGGGACAGTAAGCTATTGTTATTTGTTAATTCATCATAGCCTATAGTATCTAGATGCTCGATAGGCAATTCATATTTGTTAGCTATCTCTAATAGGCTGGAGCCACCTGCAACATCATCTTCTAAATTCTTTATAGTTGTAAAAAACTGTTGGTCTAGTTTTTCTGTTTGTGATAATTCATTCTTACTATCCTGCAATTGTTTTTGTAAGATATCGCGCGAAACTTTAAAGTATATTAAGCTCCTTTTTTCTGGGGAAGCAAATGTTTCTTTGGTCCTTTTATATAGATCTTCCAGCTGTTCATTTGTTGGAGATGGGAGATTGAGATTTTTGGAACGTCTAGTTAGATCAATTTCCACTAAATCAACATCTCTAGACTCGCTCATATAGTTGGTGATATTTTTGAGCATTATTTGGGGTGTGCTAAAAGTTTCTAGAAAAATACTTATTAAAACTGATTTAAGGGTACCATTTTTTACTTCAGTTAAGTATTCTTCTTCAGTAGAATAAGAATGTTTTATAAAATTTTCAAAGATGGCAACATCAAATAAACCATGTTCATTTTTAAAATCTGGTGATTCTCGTAAAAGTTTTATTACAGTGTCGTCACTTAAGTCCAGATCATAATAATTGGTTAAGTAAGCAAACATTCGTTCATTAATCAAATTTCTTAACACCAGATTATTAATGTTTAATTGAGTCAATTCTTTTTCAGTAAGATTTATTCCAGTTTTCGTTTGTATATTACGAATTTGCTCTGCCCTTGCTTGTAAAAAATCTTCTTCTGTAATAGTCTTCGCATCAGAGAAAGTGATTAAATCATAATTATTGGTTGAGAGTAGAACGTCTTTAATACCCCATCCTATAAAGGCAAAGGCAATCATTGCAAGGACAGCGCGCATTAGCCAACTATCAGAGGTCTTTCTAATATTATTTAACATACAAATATCTAACTATTTTGGTCGATCTTTTACTAAAATAGTTAGCTGTATTAATATCTGCAAGATATTTCTGTAAATTTTATCTGAAGACAAGTAGCGCTGAAGATTTTGGCATATTTGTCAAGTTGCAAATAATACAAGCTTAGTGTATACTTGCTTTCGTTAATTCTCAGATCTTAGATATATTAGGTTTTTAGTTATGATGGATATATTACTCTTTATTCATGTTGTGATAGCAGTATTGTTAATTATTGTAATTTTATTACAAAGGACAGGCAATGATGGCCTGAGTGGAATTGGTGGAGGGGGCAATGTTGGAGGTGTTGTTGCGGGTCGTACGGTGGTAAATTTTTTGACTAGAACAACTGTAGTGCTAGCCACTTTATTCGTAATTAATGCTATTGTCCTTGCTAACCTTTCATCCAGGACTCATGCTGGGATAGCAAAAAAAATTGAACAAGCTGAGGAAAAAGAAGAAACCACTGCTGTACCAATAGCGAAATAAGGAGGGGTGACTTATGATGTGCGGGTTGACTAGAGGTGTAAAGATCACCCTGAATACTCGGCTTGTCATCCTGAAATTATTCAGGATCTAATAATAACATTAGACTAGATTTCTGCCATAGCTAGGAATTACATAGAATTGCAGAGTTTATATTGAATCGGCAGAAATGGCATCTAAAGATAGAAGGATTTTGAACATATATGCAGAACGTAATTAATTTAGGCAACATTCAAATCGGTAATGAGTTGCCATTTGTCCTGATTGCTGGGCCATGTCAAATAGAGAGCCTAGATCACTCTTTATTTATGGCTGAGCAGCTATTAACTATCGCTGAAAAGCTTGATATACCTTTTATTTATAAATCATCTTTTGATAAAGCAAACCGTACCTCAATAAATGGTGCTCGTGGAGCTGGTCTTGAGAAAGGCCTGGAAATCCTATTAAAAGTTAAGGAGCAATTTAGCTGTCATATTTTGACTGACGTCCATACTGAAGCTCAATGCACAGAAGCAGCTGAAGTCGTTGATATATTGCAAATCCCAGCTTTTCTTTGTAGACAAACAGATTTACTGCGTGCTGCTGCGCTCACGAATAAGATTGTTAATGTTAAAAAGGGCCAATTTCTTGCGCCTTGGGATATGAAAAATGTGCATGACAAGCTGGCATTTTTTGGGGCAAAGGATGTTATTCTTACAGAAAGAGGAGCATGTTTTGGCTATAATAACCTAGCTGTAGATATGCGTAGCCTGCCAATCATGGCAGAAACTGGTTGCCCAGTCATTCTCGATGCAACTCATGCTGTCCAGCAGCCAAGTGGCAATGGTACCAATAGTGGTGGCGAGAGAAAATATGTTGAAACATTAGCAAAAGCTGCAGTTAGCGTCGGAGTAGCAGGTATTTTTATGGAAGTGCACCAAGATCCAGATAATGCCCCAAGTGACGGTCCTTGTATGGTAAAATTGCATGAGCTAGAGAATTTGTTAGTCAAATTAAAACTATACGATGAATTGACTAAAGCAGAGTAGTGACCATTGTTATTTTAGTAGTTCTAAGTTAAGCCCCAAGATGGAATTATGCACGTCTTAAACAAAGAATTATCCATTGCATCAGCGCATTATAAAGAGCTCATATCAATTCTTATAAAGTCAGGAGCAAAGGCTAGGGTAGTAGGTGGGGCTGTACGAGATAGTTTACTCAGCAAATCCAATTATGACATTGATATAGCGGTAACTGTGCCCCCTGAGCGGGTAATTGATGTTCTTACAAAAGCCAAAATTCAAGTAGTACCAACGGGCATAAAATATGGTACAGTGACAGCGTTGTTGCACGATGAAAAATTTGAAATTACCACCCTTCGGCAAGACTTGAAATGTGATGGGAGATATGCTGAAGTAAAGTTCACTGATGATTTTATGGAGGATGCTGCGCGGAGAGATTTTACCATTAACGCACTTAGCTACTGCCCTTTTGAGCATAAAATTTTTGATTATTTTGGTGGAATAGAAGATTTATATAACTCCAAGGTAGTATTTATCGGTGAAGCGCGTCGTCGTATCCAAGAAGATTACTTGCGCATCCTACGTTTCTTTAGATTTTCTTGCTATTATGCCAAAGATTTGGACCCAGAGGGACTGAGTGTATGCATTGAACTAAAAGAAAAACTAAAAATCCTGTCAAAAGAACGTATAAAAATGGAGATGGATAAGTTAATCATCTCTGATAAAAGCCCGGAAATTTTAAAGCAAATGTTTGATCATGGTATTCTGCAAATAGTATTTCCGGTGGTGGAGTTTGAGTTAGACCGTTTTACGCATACTACAGATTTATGCGTTAGGTATTCACTTCTATTCTACCATATTAAAGATCTTGCACTAAGTACCTTAATCAACTTAAAATTCTCCCGGCAAGAATCCTACACTATCATTTCTCTTATTAATTTTGCCAAAGAAGAGCCGAGTGATTTTACCTTAAAGAAAATGTGGATAGAAAATGACAATTATAAGCAATATCTACTATTTCTTCTAGCTTTGGGGAAAATTAGTAACGCTACTGCAGAAGGTTTTTATAGTTTATCGGATAAGCCTGTATTCCCACTATCAGGACATGACTTGAATAAGCTAGATATTCATGGTAAAGATGTTGGTACTTTATTGACTAGGCTTAAGGATTATTGGATAAAAAACGACTTTATTCCTAATAGAGTTCAATTACTAGAATTATTAAAAGGTTCCAATGAAAGTTAATATTTTTGCTACCATATTCTTTCTACTATTTAATTATAGTGCTTTCGCTAGTACTTCTAAGATTAAAATAGTGACAAGTATCACCCCGCTAGCAGCTATTATAGCAATGTTACTTGGGGATTATGCTGAAATTGCTTCTATTGCTAATAATAACGATTGCCCCCACCACTATCACTTAAAACCAAGTGATCTGCAGAAAGTTAAAGAGGCAGATATGGTATTTTATATAGATGACAGTTTTGACAGTTTCGCTAGTAAGCTAATGAATAAACATGGTCAGAACGTAATTAAAATTAGTGATTTAACAAAATTAAATCTTATTGCTGCTAACTGGCATATCTGGCTTGATCTACAAAATGTAAAAATTCTGTTAGAACAATTATCTTCCATATTAGCAAAGCAGTTTCCGGAGATAAGTTCTGAGATTTACCGTAATCTTGATCTTGCACAAAAGAGAATTGATACGCTTATAGCCTTTAAAGAAAAAGAATTAGCTTCTTTAAAAGACGTGATCTTGCTGAGTGATAGTTTAGTGTATTTATTCGAAGAACAAAAATATAAAGTGCAAAAACTATATAGTGGTAACCAAAAAAGCCTTAAATATGTCGATAACTTAGAAGCGTTATTAGCCAAATCAGCTAGTAAATGCTTAGTGCTAAGCTCAGAACAAGACTCTAAAATGTACCAGAATTTCAAGGCGAATATAGTACAGGTCGAAAGTGAAAATTGGGAGGTAAAACAAATTACCAGTGATTTGTTTTATGAGCAATACTTAAAAATAATAAGTAACATAACAAAATGTACGCAGGCACTAAATGATATTTAAATTATTAAACCCTTATTATTTTAATAAATTAATTATCAAAGTAATCCCATTATTATTCACCTCTATGATTTTCTTTACGGGACTAGGGCTCTATTATGCTTTAGAGGCTTCACCCCCAGATTATCAACAAGGGGAAATGGTAAGAATCATGTATGTGCACGTCCCTGCTTCCTGGATGGCGCTTGGTATTTATACTTTCATGGCAATTTGTAGTTTGTGTAATTTAGTATGGAAAACTACATTATCCTTTGTAATGGCGGTCTCGAGTGCTCCTATTGGTGCTGCTTTTTGCCTAATTAGTATGGTGACGGGGTCACTGTGGGGGAAACCTATTTGGGGGAGCTGGTGGGTGTGGGATGCTAGGCTGACTTCCATGTTAGTGTTATTTTTGCTGTATATAAGTTATATAGTGGTTATAAATAGTGGGGAGAGCATGAAAAGGGTAGAAAAACCAGCAGCAGTAATTGCTTTAATCGGTTTTATTAATATCCCTATAGTAAAATTTTCTGTAAATATATGGTATAGTTTGCATCAGCCAGCAAGTGTTTTAAGGTTGGGTGCACCAGCTATTCATTATTCTATGCTATTACCATTAATCCTTATGTTCATAGGAGCGATACTGTATTTTTTACTAGTACTAAGTATAAGGTCTTATACGCTTATATATAGGCTAAAAGAACAAAATATATGACATATGTAGTAACAGACGAATGTGTGAAGTGCAAATATACGGACTGTGTTGAAGTATGTCCGGTAGACTGCTTCTATGAAGGGGAATTAATGCTTGTTATTAACCCCGAAGAATGTATTGATTGCGGGGTATGTGAACTTGAGTGTCCAGTAGAGGCAATTAAAGCTGAAACAGAAGAGTTAATAGATTGGATAGAGAGAGCTAAATATTTTTCGGTTATATGGCCTAATATTACAAAAAGAAAACCACCTCCTTTTGATGCGGAGAAGTATAAGCATGAGAAAAATAAATTTGAAAAATATTTAAGCGAATCGACGATTATAAAGAAATAAAGGTTAAAATACTGTGTTATTAATATCACAATATGTTTTAAATGGGTTATTAAATAATAAATTAATTTGCATTTATTCTAGACCTCGCCATGGTATTGTGTTATATATTAGCGGCATAAAGACCTGTAGGTATAGACTATGTTGTTTGTCTTGCTTGCTAAATTTGTTGAATGTTATTACCCATAATTAAAAAGAGAGAACTATTATGAAAAAAATGCTTTTAGTTGCAGCTGCTAGTACTGCAATTCTTGCTTCAACTGCATTTGCAGCAGAAGATCAATTCTACGTAAAAGTAGAAGCTGGTGCAACTATGTTAGATAAAGTTAAAGATAAACCAACCAGTATCAAAATGAAAGCTAAGACTGTGCCAATCTTCGGTGCTGGTGTTGGTTACTATGTAATGGATAATCTAAGAGCTGAATTAGCGCTTGATTTCCTTTCTAATCCAGAATTTAAGAAAAGCATTTCAGGTGTAACTATTTCTGGTATATCTGGTACCAATAACGTAGCTGTGAAACATAAAGGAAAAGTTGCTTCATTATTAGTAAATGGATTCTTTGATTTCTACCAAGCTGGTGCATTTAACTTCTATGTAGGTGCTGGTATCGGTGCTGTACAGATCAGTGAGAAAAATTACTACGGAGCTAATAATTCAGTTACTGGTCAAGCAGTCGGTACTGCAGTATCAGTTAAGAAAACATACAATTTCGCTTATCAAGTTGGTCTTGGAACCTCTGCTGACGTAGCTGATGGTGTGAAAGTTGAACTTGGTTATAGCTGGAGAGATTATGGTAAAACAAAATCTAAGAATGTTCCAGTTTCAGCTCTAAATAAAACCACTGATGTTGGTAAGACAGCATACAAAGGTCATAACATCATTGCTGGTGTAAGATTTGATATATAATTTTTACTTTAAAAGTTTAAATTTATAGTTTAGAAGGCAGGTTACTCACGTAGCCTGCCTTTTTTGTTATTTTTTATTAATCTCATTTGCTAAAAAGTTCCATATGACAAGATCAATATTAACGAGAATTTTCTTTATATATACTATTCTTTCAAGCACAGCTTTCGCGTCGAGTGGTCAATTTTATCTAAAAGGTGAACTTGGCTTCAATAGAATGCAAGATATTAAGATCAGTGGTAAAAAATTTAGCCAAAGTAACGTTGCATTGTATGGCGGTGGTCTGGGTTACTATTTTTTTAATAACCTAAGAACAGATTTAGTGATAAATTATTCTACCCCAGAATCGAAATATTCTTCAAACTCTATACCGCAGTCCAATATCAAAGCTAAGCCTAAAATTTCAGCTTTATTTTTAACAGGATATGTTGACTTGTTTGATATTAGCATTTGTGAAGTATTTATTGGGGCCGGTGCTGGAGTGAGCCAAATTAAAAATAAGGTTACAATGGATACTGTGTACAGTAATACAGTACCGACTACTCAAACTGCATCAAACAAAAAAAACAGTTTTGCCTACCAGCTTGTCGCCGGTACAGCAATTAAGATGACACCAAGTATGAATTTAGAGTTAACTTATAGCTGGAAGGATTTTGGTAGTACAAAAGAAATAACCAATTTTATTCAGTCAATGGATTATAAAGGCCACAATGTGACTCTAGGCTTAAGGTTTGATCTGTAGGCATAAGTTATAGTGCTATAATAACTTTTCTCTAAACTATGAGCCAGTTGCTGAAGCAACTGGCTAGAGCTTGAAATAGATTCAAGATGGCAAAGGCTTTTATTAAATCCTTATAATACACAATCAACTCTTAATCATCCCCCATTAATTCTATAGATATAATTAAAACTGTGCCAACTGCTTATAGCCCATAAGCGTCTAATAGTATGGACTTATCATAATCAGGTATTTTATGAGAGACAGTAGTTACGTTGTCTTTAGTGCAGTCTAGAGGTGCTTCGGATGTAGTCTCTTTGCTAAACGAAAGAGTCATCACTTTATCTAACAAAGGGAAAATAAAATAATCGCATAGAGGATTTACGATGTATGTACTAATATCGGTTGTAAATTTTTGGAAACTAGGCATTACTCCATTATCCAACAATGGGAAAATAAGGTAATTACATAGAGGGTCTACGATGTGCGGTGCGTATTAAGACTGAAAGTATTTTTACTAAGTAGCGGGTATATTACTTTTTCAAGCAAGGGGCATATAATGTAATCACATAAAGGAGTTACGATATACTTTACTAATCGGTTTAGCATAAAATCCTGTAGATGACTCATTTATGCGCGGAGTGGGAACGAATTTTCTATTATATATTCCAGTACCATTGTAATGGCAACCGATTTGAGAAATTGTATGATCATAATCTATCATTTTATCCTTCTTTTATTGAAATTGATTAAACCTTACTAAAAAGCTATCTCAATTTCAATGAGGATAAGCCTATGAGCGCGAATATTAAAGCTATTATCCAAAATCTTGTTACTACTTTCGATTCTGGCCAGCCTAGCTTTTCAAAATGATGATGTAATGGGGCCATTTTAAATATTCTTTTGCCGCCACTTACTTTAAAATAATAGACTTGTATAATAACGGATAAAGTTTCAATAACAAATAAGCCTCCAACAATTGCTAGGACGATTTCGTGTTTTGTGATTACGCTAACGACGCCAAGAGCTCCACCTAAACTAAGGCTCCCTGTATCGCCCATGAAAATCTCTGCTGGTTGAGCGTTAAACCACAAAAATCCAATACTAGCACCAACTATAGAAGCGCAGAAAATACTTAATTCTGAAGCATGAGGTACAAATAAAATCTGCAAATAATTGGCGTATAAGCTACTACCTACTAAGTAGCTGATTAAAGCAAAAGTCCCAGCGGTAATAGCAATAGGTACTATAGCAAGCCCATCAAGCCCATCTGTTAGATTTACAGCGTTTGAGGCCCCAACAATCACAAACATAGCAAATGGGATATAAAGTAGGCCCAAATTCAGAGTGAATGTTTTTAAAAAAGGAATGGTAAGTAGATGGCTCGCTGGGTTACCTGGGATATATAATAGCCCGCAAGCAATAACACATACGATAAATTGAAATAGTAGCTTTTTCTTGCCACTTACACCTTTATGATTTTTTTTTGCTACCTTAGTATAATCATCAATAAAGCCAAGTATGCCAAAGCTAATAAATACAAAAAGGGCAATCCAAATATATTTATTGGTTAAATCTGCAAGCAGTAAAGTAGAAATAGAAACGGAAAGAATGATCATTAGTCCTCCCATAGTGGGGGTGCCAGCCTTGGCTAAATGGGATTGAGGACCATCTTTACGGATAGGTTGCCCAAAATTATGTAAGAATTTAATTAATTTAGGGCCTATTAAAAAGGAAATAATCAAGCTAAATAATATGCTAAGCCCTATACGGAAAGTAATATAGTGCAATAAATTAGCAATATGCAGATTATGGATGTAAGGTAATAGTAGATTATAGAGCATTATAGTACTTCGAATGAGAGAATAATTTTATCAAGCTTAATCCCTCGTGATCCTTTGATTAAAATTAATTCATTGCCTTGCAATAATTCATTTATGTTATCTATTAGCGAGGTTACATTGTCAAAATGTCTTTTTTGTATTTCCAGCGGTAATAGTTCATAAATATATTTTGTGTTATCACCTACCAAAAAAACACTCTGTGCGCCGGAGGCGATTATAGCCGGGACTAACCTTTCATGCAAAATTCGCGAATTTTCTCCTAATTCTAACATATCACCGATAATAGCAACTTTTTTTCTGCTACTCAGTAATTTTAAATATTCTAAAGAAGCATTTAGTGACTCAGGATTAGAGTTATAATAATCCGCAATAATTTGGTAATTATGTCCTGTACGCCTTGCATTAATCAATAATCCTCTGCCTATAGTAAGAGGAATAGTACTTAATTGCTGGGCTGCTATACTAATATCCAACTTAAGGATAGAAGCTATGGTTAGCACTGCTGTATAATTTCTGGCATAATGCTCTGGGATGAAAGGCATCTCTATGGCAATTTCTTCGTCTAAAATGGAATAAAATAGCCGCACCTTGTCTCCTATTGGTTCATATGATATTAAGCGAGACTGAGCCTTAGGCGATTTACCAAAACTATATATATTATTTATATTTAGTTTATGGAGATTTTGTAGCATTCTGTCATAGTAACTATTGTCAAAATTAATAACAGCAGCGCCATCTTTTGGCAAACCTTCAAAAATCTCACACTTAGCGTCTGTAAGATGTAGCATAGAGCTAAAAAACTGTAAGTGTGCTTCAGCGATCGTAGTGATTAGTGCGATATCAGGTTTCACCATTTTGGTAAGTTGTCTAATTTCGCCTTCATGGTTCATACCCATCTCTATTACAGCATATTCGGTATTATCAGGCATGGAGGCGAGGTTGAGCGGAACGCCAAGATGGTTATTAAAATTGCCTCTACTAGCAAAGGTCTGGCCAAATCTACTAAGGACAGTTCTAATTGCTTCTTTTGTGCTAGTCTTACCGCTACTGCCTGTAACGCCAATAAACTTAGCCTTGGAGTGCGTGCGCTTATATTCAGCGAGTTGATTGAGAGCTGCTAAAGTATCGGGCACCAAAATCATTCTATTTGGTTCTATATCTGCTATCATACGGCTCACTATTACAGCAGAAGCACCTCGTGCTAAAGCATCTGGCACATAATTGTGACCATCACTGTTGCCTTGAAGGGCAATG
>JAJZHL010000140.1 GCA_021804505.1 Pseudomonadota bacterium
TATAATCTGGTGTTAATACTCTCTCTAAACAAATCTGCTCTAGAACTTAAGTTTAGTAAGCAGTCTATCATAACCATCGATGAAAGCAGTGAGTAAACTCATAAAAATTTTGAGCACTAGGCTCCTTTGGTATTGGCGAAGATACTTTGCAGATAATTATTGCAAAGAATGGGGATTAGGTAAGCAATACTATCAAATTCCCTTCGATTCACTAGCTTTATAAGGCTGCTTCGAACACCTGCTTATGCTAGAGGGATTACAAGGAGATGCACAGCACATGTAAAATGTACCTGAGTGTATTTCAAGTCGCGCATCGACTCACCAATCTTTAGAATAAGTAGAGCATTTGAATAAGCTTAATAAAGACCAATTGTCTAACACAAAATAGTAATAAAAGCAAGGATATTAGAAGTTAAAAGCTGATACTGTTAATTTTTGGCTTTTATCAGGTATAAACCAATAAGCACCCCCAATTTTCGGAGTAATAAAGGTTCTATTGGATATTTCGTATTTGCATCTTGCTTGCTCTAATTCTATTGCAGCTTGTTTAAAGGAATCATCTGCTAGCTTAAAAGTTTCGAAATGGCTGGCTATGGAATATTTGGATTTTAAGTCTTTATGGGTTAATAGTGCTTCTTCTGGATTCATATGAACGTCTTTGATGAACCATTTCGGCTCAAAAGCTCCTATTGGAATAATGCTTATTGAGATATCATATTTTTTTCCTATACTTTTAAAAATTTCAGGATTATAACCTGAATCACCTATAAAGCATATGCTGCCTATGTTGGTTACGATTATAAATGTTCCCCATAAAGCCTTATTTTGATCAAACAAACCGCGCGCCGACCAATGCTGTGCTGGTTCAAGATGAATATTTATATTACCTTCTATAAAAAGTTCATCTGCCCAGTCCATTGTTGTGACTTCAATATCGGGAATATGTGATTTTATTATTTGGTCATTCATTAAGGGGGTAATAATTTGCGGCTTATCACGTTCCCATAATTTTTTTATAGTGGGAATGTCCATATGATCGTAATGGTTATGACTAATTAATACCACATCTATACTTGGCAGATCATTAAATTTTATACCTGGCGGAGTTACTCTTTTAGGGCCAATAAAACTAAAAGGACTTGCGCGCTCTGACCATATAGGATCAGTCAAGATATTTAAGCCATTAGTTTGAATTAGGAAAGTAACATGTCCCACAAAGGTTATACATACCCTATAGTCATCCACTCTTATTGGAGGGACGTCAGTGCCTTCGATTGGCACCATTTCTGGCCATTTTGACTTAGTTGACTTAACTTTCCATTTCAGTAGATCTAATAAACTTTTAGGTTTAATATTAGGATTAAGGTTTTGGAAGATTTTAGGGTTATTTGGCATACCTAATTATTGCATTCTTTATAGATATAATAATGTGTTTATAACTAATTACAAGCAAGACTATACTACCAGTTACTAATTTCAAATCCGAAGGTAATAGCCCTAAGGCGATAGCAACACCTTGGATTTGTTGGTAGATTACAGCTCCTAGCAAAGGAGCGGAAATTTGCCTTATTAATGAGCTAGACCCTATAATACTTTCACCAATCAACAGAGCTGCTAAGGCATTTATTACAATACCAACGCCCATATTAATATCCGCATAACTTTGGATTTGGACCATGATACTACCTGCAAAACTAGCAAGAAAATTACCTGCAAATAACCCTAGAAAGACATAAAGAGAAATCTGTACTGATTGCCTTGTTGCGAATTCAGGATTTAATCCTACTGCTCTTAGGCGCAAACCTTTTTCTGTTAATAAAAATTTATAAAGAATTGTAATAATACTTACGTTTAGCAATAATAAAATTCCTATTTTTGTAATGCATGATTGCCCAATGCTAGAAAATAGCATGATATGGTCAAATAAGGCAAGATTAGGCTTACCCATTAATTTAAGATTTATACTGTAAATCATGGTACTTAAGATAATACCAGCAAGCAAAGTATTAACTTTAAACCGCAAATGTATAAATGCTGTACCTATTCCTATTAGTCCACCACATACACTGGCTAGTATAGTTGCAAATATTGGGTTTATACCGTTTATTAATAAGGCAGCACAGATAGCTCCTCCTAATGGGTAGGCTCCTTCAGCGGTTAAGTCCGGGAAGTTAAGTAACTTGAATGGAATCATAATACCAGTTGTTACAATAGCTAGTATCAACCCTTGTTCAAAACCTATGGGGGCAAGCTCTAGAAATATAGAAATCATGATAAAAGGTCCTGGTTCACTAAATTGGCATCTTCATAGCGGTGAAATAGGCTAAGTAATTGGCTAATAGTTAGGCTATCTTTCTCTTTACCACTTACGTCGAGTACGAGCTCGCCATTATGCATCATAATTAGCCTATTACCATAACAAATTGCATCACTCAAATTATGAGTTATCATCAGAGTTGTTATGCTCTTTTCTGTAATAACTTTATTTGTATATTGCATAAGTGCCACTTGAGTTTTTGGATCAAGAGCAGAGCAATGTTCATCAAGTAAAAGTAGAGTTGGATTTGAGATGGTAGCCATTATTGTAGCAATAACTTGTCTCTGCCCTCCTGATAAAGTATACATATAGTTATTCATATATTGTTCTAGACCTAGGCCTATAGAGGATATTTCATGGGTTAGGAGAGGGTGCATATTACTATTACAACTATTATAGCTTGCGCCTCCAGTACGCATTCTGCTTAATGATAAATTTTCAAGTAAGGTCATTTCCTGTATAGTACCCTTTGTTATATCTTGGGTTACGCTACTTATAAGCTTGGAACGTTTATGAATAGGTAAATAGGTTATATCTTGATTATTTAGAATAACGGAACCTGAATCAAGCTGGTACTCCCCTGAAATAGATTTAATTAAGGTAGACTTACCAGAGCCGTTGCTACCTATTAATATGCAGAAATCCCCCTTATTTAGTTCTAAGTTAATTCCCTTTAGCACTTGCCGAAATATTGAGGGGAATGATTTACAAATATTGTCAAGTTTCAGCATATTTACTCTATAATCGTTACATTGTTCATATTAAGAGGCAAACTTAAACCCAGACTATGAGCTTTTTTTCGGCTAATAAACCCATGATGATCTGAGGGAGAAGGATAAATTGGTGGGACATTTTCGATTTTCTCACCTTGCAATATTTTATATATTATTTGGGCTGCATTTATTCCGACTTGATAGTAGGTTACTCCAAAGCTAGCTAAAGCCTGATTCTTCTTAACAGCATCAGAGTCTGCATTAAAAACTGGTATTCTCATGCGATCTGCTTCAAGGATTATAACAGGTAAAGATGGTTGAATTGGGCCGCTTGTTCCTACATAAATATAATCCACCTTGTTTTTGAACATTTGCATTCTAAGGGGTAT
>JAJZHL010000141.1 GCA_021804505.1 Pseudomonadota bacterium
ATTGTACCATTAAGGTTAAAGACTATTTCTACTTTGTTTAGAGAACCTACGGCCTCATCTATAAGATTAAAAGAAATATTATCTATAGATAATTTATTTCTAGCAAAGTGTAAGTTATCAATTGTAGTATGGAAACCGTTATAACGTAAGTAAGAGCCAAGGGCAGCTTTAATTGGTTTATCTAAATAGCCAGCTACGGCCCCCAATATTAGTAAAATGCAAACTATTGATATAGTAAGTAATAAATTAAAAAACTTACAGATAAGTTTCATTCTAGTTGTTTATGTGTTAATTTCGTTAGCTTAACATATTATGGCTATTTATCCATTAAAGAAATAACTTTGTTAGAGTTATTTATAAATTTACTTTGGCTAGTTTTTTGATTAAGTTATAAAAAAATTTAGAATCTCTGATGAATATCACTCATATAGGAATTGGCTATGTTGGCTTAGTATCAGCTGTTATGATGAGCCACCTGGGTCATCATGTTACATGCATAGATACCGATCAAGCCAAAATCTTAGCTTTGAAAGATGGTGTATTGCCAATATACGAGCCTGGGCTGGATAAGTATCTTCTAAGTTCTATAGATTATGGTAGACTAAAGTTTATAGATAAATATGATGAGCAGTTAAGTAATTCTGCCGCTGTTTTTATAACAGTTGGTACTCCGCCTCTCCCTTCAGGTGAAGCAGATTTAAGCTATATATTTGCAGTAATAGATAATTTAAAGCAATTTATCAGTAAAGAGTGTATTATTGTTGTTAAATCTACCGTTCCTCCTGGTACTTCTAACAAGCTCGCTAAATATTTAGCAACAAGCAATCCTGAGGTACAAGTCGCCTCCAATCCGGAATTTCTCAGGGAAGGGTCTGCAGTAGAAGATTTTTTAAATCCTGATAGGATAATTATTGGCAGTAATGAATCAAAGACAACTAGAATACTTGAAGAGATATACGCACCTTTAATTGCAAAAAATATCCCATTTGTTAGGACTAATGTCGTGACTGCCGAATTGATTAAGTATGCGTCAAACGCTTTTTTAGCAACTAAAATTGCTTTCATTAATGAAATGGCTAATTTATGTGAAAAAATAGATGCTAGTATTGAGCAATTATCTCACGGAATGGGTGTTGATAGTAGAATTGGAGAAAAATTTTTACAAGTTAGCCCTGGTTTCGGTGGTTCTTGTTTCCCAAAAGATATTTTAGCACTTTCCTTATTAACAAAAAAATATGGCTCAGAATGTCAGGTTATTGAGGCAGTAATTAGGGCTAACAACAGAAGACCTAGCGACATGGTTGACAAAATCATTTCGGTATTCGATACTTCTCTTTCTAATAAAACTTTGGCTGTCTTAGGTCTTACATTTAAAACTGGTACTGACGATTTGAGATGTAGCCCAGCACTTGAAATTATAAAACTTCTAAAGCAGAAAGGAGCTAATGTAATTACCTATGATCCAATTGGTATGTCCCAGATTCCTTTATACATTCAAGACTTGAAATGTGCATCTTCAGCAATAGAAGCTTGTAATAATGCAGATGCTTTAATAATTGCCACTGAGTGGCCTGAATTCAAAGAACTGGACTTTGATCACATTTATAACATATTAAAGTCCCCTATAATTGTGGACCTAAGAAATATCTTAGATTCTAATAAGTTAAAACAGAAAGGATTTAAATATTACTCTATTGGCCGAAAACATGAAATATGACTTTGTCCATCTGCGTACGCAAAGTTCATACTCCTTCCTGGAAAGTGCTCTAACCCCTGAGAAAATAATTGAGTTGGCAAAAGCAGAAAATATGCCTGCAGTTTGCCTCACTGACCGTGGAAATTTATTTGGTTTGTTGGAATTTGCCCTAGGCTGCAGTAAGGCTGGGTTGCAACCTATCCACGGGGTAATACTGAACATAAGTATTCCCGCTATGATTGAGGGCTCTACAGTAATTAGTAATGAAACTAACTTCGCAGAAATATTACTAATAGCTAAGGATGAAATTGGCTATCAAAACCTTTTAAAACTTAATAGTTATCTATTTGTTAAAAATGATCGCAAAATATGCAACCATATTACCCTCGACGACCTAATTAAACATCAAGAAGGGATTATAGCTTTATCGTGTTATACGGAAGGTATAATAGGTAAATTTTTATTAGCAAAGGAGAAAGATAAAGCAATTTTTTGGGCAAAGGAGCTCAAGAATATTCTGGGTGATCGCTTTTACTTTGAAATAATGCGGCATAATCTTGAAAAAGAACAACTAATAGAATCTGAATATATTGATATAGCAGTTCAATTGGAGATCCCATTAGTTGCTACAAATAATGTGTTGTTTGGCGATGTTAGCATGCATGATGCGCACGATGTTTTACTTTGTATTTTAGAAGGAGTTACTAAAGAAGTTAAAGAAAGAAGAAGGGTAAGTAATCAATGTTATTTTAAATCTTCAATTGAAATGGCTAGAGCTTTTAATGATTTACCAGAAGCGATTGAAAATACAGTTTATTTAGCTCAAAGATGCTATGTCATGGCTAAAACTCATCCTCCGATGTTGCCAAATTTTACGGCTGATGGGCTAAGTGAGAATGAGAAAATTAGGGTAGAGGCAAGTAGAGGCTTAAATAATAGGCTTGAAGTCAAATTTAAGTCTGAGAATATTCCTTTTTCTGAACAGGAAGAAATTAAAAAACAATATCAAAAAAGGCTTGATTACGAGCTTGATATTATTTGTGGTATGAATTTCTCGGGGTATTTTCTTATAGTCTCTGATTTTATTAAATGGAGTAAAGAGCAAGGGATTTTAGTAGGCCCTGGCAGAGGCTCAGGAGTTGGATCCGTTGTTGCATGGGGCCTTTTAATTACCGACCTAGACCCAATAAAATTCGGGCTCTTGTTTGAACGGTTTTTAAATCCTGAACGTATTTCTATGCCTGATTTTGATATTGATTTCTGTCAAGAAAGACGTGAAGAGGTGATAGATTATGTGCGTTCTAAATATGGCGATAATCGAGTCGGACAGATAATCACGTTTGGTAAGATGCAAGCAAAAGCTGTGATAAAGGATGTCGCTCGCGTTCTAAGTCTTCCATATAGTTATGCTAATTACTTAACTGAGCTGGTACCCTTCAATGCCGTAAACCCAGTTACCCTAGATCAAGCAATCAATGAAGTTCCAGAACTCAAATCTGCGGCCTCTGGTAAAGGATTGTATGATAGGGGCGGAGAAGAAAGTTTAATACAGCAAGTTTTATCTACGGCATTAATTCTTGAGGGATTGAATAGGCATGCTTCAATCCATGCAGCGGGAATAGTCATTGCTGGCAAAGACCTAGTAGAAATAGTGCCAATATATAAAGATAGCAATTCACGAATGCTAACGGTGCAATACTCGATGAAGTATGCTGAACT
>JAJZHL010000010.1:0-4603 GCA_021804505.1 Pseudomonadota bacterium
TTGAATGCTAATAATGATGCGCCATCTGTTACTAGCGCCTCTCTACTGCTATCTATAGTAACTGGGATGTTATTTTGCGTAATAGTAGGCTCAGGGTTGACTGATTGTTGCTGACTGCTAGATTGTTCCTTAATATTTAATTCTTTCGCTTGAGTTAATGTTGCTGTAGCTTGCTTGGTAATTGCTGTATTTTTCCTTACGAATTCATCCAATATGACCTGGCCATCTGCTTTGTCCATCTTAGTTTCAAGCTTCATTAATTCTTCCACAGATCTAATAATCTTAGACTTGTCCTCTTCTGCTAGCCTCGTATCATTAATTAAGCTACCTAACGCTATACAAATATCACCTATTGCCCCTCTAGTATAAACCTTGTGTCCGGTATCACTCTGTATTATATTTCGTACTGAATTAATGTTACCATTAATCATAGCAGAATATAGTTTGTCTGATGGGCTCGCATTGCGCTCATTAGTATAATTTAAGCCAAATTTATTCATAAATTCTTTCATTATGCCCTCTTCTTGCTATTTTATATAATTTAATTACATATAACCATAGTACAATGAAATTGGTATCACGCCTAAAGAATTATAAATTGTAAAGGGAACAAAACTCAACCCTGCAGCAATTGGGAAAAATTCATATCTTTTCTAATTGTTAATTTATATGTTAAGTGCTCAGTAAATAACTTCCAAAATTTCCACTATCTTTTCAGCATTTTATTATTATACTACGAGTTAGTATTGTAATGAAATATAGTAACTATATTATGAGCCAACATCTAGTCAATTCTGCTGAATTACTCGACGAAAAACGCAACAGTGCACGCCAAGGCGGTGGAACCGAAAGAATTGCGTTACAGCACAAAAAGGGTAAACTGACAGCAAGAGAAAGGATTGAAGTATTACTAGATCCAGAAAGTTTTGAAGAAACAAATATGTTTGTTGAACATAGATGTGATAATTTCGGAATGAAGGACAAAAAATTCCTAGGAGACGGTATAGTAACCGGGCATGGAACCATTAATGGTAGGTTAGTTTTCGTATATAGCCAGGATTTTACTGTGCTTGGGGGTTCCCTCGGGGAGTACCACGCAAAAAAAATATGTAGTTTGATTGATAGTGCTATTGCAGTAGGAGCACCCGTTATAGGTATTAACGATTCTGGTGGGGCAAGAATTCAAGAAGGAGTAGATGCTCTTGGTGGTTATGGAGAGTTATTTCAACGTAATGTTATTGCCTCTGGCATCATTCCTCAGATTACTCTAATTATGGGTCCTTGTGCAGGCGGAGCTGTGTATTCTCCGGCTCTAACGGATTTTATCTTCATGGTTCAGAATACCTCTTATATGTTTGTAACTGGGCCAGACGTTGTCAAAACTGTTACTGGGGAAGAAGTAACGCAGGAGAATCTAGGCGGAGCAAGACTGCATACTACAAAAAGCGGTGTGGCTGACCTTGCATTTAAAAATGATATAGAGACACTTCTTGAAACTCGAAGATTTTTTAATTTTTTACCTTTATCAAATAGAGGCCCTCTACCGTACCGTCATACAGATGATCCCGCTGATCGGGTAGATATGTCTCTTAACACGTTGGTGCCAACCACGGCTAATAAATCGTACAATATGCTAGAATTAATAGAGCGTATAGTAGATGAAGGAGAATTTTTTGAATTGCAACCCAACTTTGCCAAAAATATAATAATTGGCTTTGGCTATATGGAAGGAAGACCAGTGGGGTTTGTAGCAAATCAGCCTCTACACTTAGCTGGTTGTCTGGATATTAACGCATCAAGAAAAGCTGCTCGTTTTATTCGTTTTTGTGATGCATTTAATATTCCAATAGTAAGTTTAGTGGACGTACCAGGTTTCCTGCCTGGATCTGACCAAGAACATGATGGTATTATAAAACATGGGGCAAAATTATTATACGCTTATGCGGAAGCAACTGTACCAAAAATTACGGTAATAACTAGAAAAGCATATGGAGGCGCCTATATAGTGATGAATTCAAAACATCTTAAGGGCGATATAAATTACGCATGGTTTAATTCAGAAATTGCCGTTATGGGAGCTGAGGGAGCAGCAGAAATAATATTCAAAGATGAATGTAAAGACGTAGAATCTAAAAAGAGGAAAATACAGGAATATAAAGATACTGTCACTTCGCCTTTTGTTGCTGCATCTAGGGGATTTTTGGACGATATTATTAAACCACAAAATACTAGATGGCGCATATGCAAAGCTCTAAACTTCCTACAAACTAAAAAGGTCGAATTACCATGGAAAAAGCATGATAATCTACCGCTTTAGTAAATAAATCACTATCTATCAATTACGAGTTTTTATGAACAAACCATTATTTGATAAAATTCTAATCGCCAATCGTGGTGAAATAGCGTTAAGGATAATGCGCACATTAAAGAAAATGGGCATTAAATCAGTAGCAGTGTACTCAGAAACAGATACATATTCCATGCATGTACAATATGCTGATGAAGCTTATTATATAGGCAATTCTCCTGCAACTGAAAGCTATTTATCAATCCAAAACATTATAAACGCTATTAGAGCCAGTGGAGCGCAAGCTGTCCATCCAGGATATGGTTTTTTATCTGAGAATGCTAATTTTGCCAATGTCCTAAAAAGAGAAGGTGTAACTCTCATCGGTCCAGCTGCTTCAGCTATAAAAAAAATGGGCGATAAAATAGAAGCAAAAAAAATAGCAATAGAAGCGGGTGTAAGTACAGTACCTGGCTATATTGGTACTATTAAGGACTTCAACCAAGCAATTGAAATCGCAGAAAAAATAGGTTTTCCAGTCATCGTAAAAGCAACAGCAGGCGGTGGCGGACGAGGAATGAGAGTAGTTAGGAACTCTCAAGAAATGGCAACTGCCTTTGAATCAGCCAAACTCGAAGCGATGAATAACTTTAGCGATGGCAGATTATTTATTGAAAAACTAATTCAAGCTCCAAGACATATTGAAATACAATTACTAGCTGATCAGTATGGTAATAGCGTCTGTCTAGGGGAAAGAGAATGCTCTATACAACGCTATCATCAGAAAGTTATCGAAGAAGCCCCTAGCTCCTTTATTACTGAAGAAATCAGACAACAAATGTATAAGCAAGTAATGGCGCTTGCAAGTAAAGTTGGCTACTACTCTGCTGGTACGGTTGAGTTTATAGTTGATCAGAACAAAAACTTTTATTTCCTTGAAATGAATACTAGGTTACAAGTTGAGCATCCTGTAACTGAATTAATTACAGGGGTAGACATAGTCGAAGAAATGATAAAAGTTGCAGCAGGAGAAAAATTATCATTTTCACAAAAGGATGTGAACTTAAAAGGATGGGCATTTGAATCTAGAATTTGTGCAGAAAATCCTATGCGCGGCTTCTTGCCATCTAGTGGGAGAATTACCGAATATTCTGAACCACCAAAGAATGCTAACATACGTATAGATACTGGACTTGGCCTTGGGGGAGAAGTCAGTATGTTCTATGATCCAATGATAGCAAAACTATGTACTTATGGAGAAACTCGTGAGCAAGCATTGGCAGTTATGCGATCTGCTTTGAGTTCATATATCATCCAAGGTATCTCTCACAATATTAGCTTTCTAGAAGCGCTTATTGCCCATCCGCGTTTCATTGCTGGTGATATCAATACTGCTTTTATAGAAGAAGAGTATCCGGATGGCTTTTCTGGAGCGGGGTTAACTTCAGAAATTACCAAGATATTTCTAGCAACAGCAATCTTTATTTATATTGCTGAACAAAAAAGAGCCTCAATGATACCTGGCCAAATGATTGAGCAGGCAAATAAAATTGGCACCAGATGGGTGGTATCTATCGATGACAAATTATTCCCTGTATTAATTAAAGCTGTAGATGATGGCTATAATATACGGCAAGAGCATGACAGAATATATATTCGTAGTAAATGGAATTTGGGGAGCAGGTTATTTTCTGGTATTGTTAATGGAATAAAAGCCAATGTTAAAATTGAAAATATTCCCACAGGCTATATATTGTCCCATTCGGGTATTAGTATTAAAGCTTATGTTCGTTCACCGCGAATGTCTGAGTTAGAATCACTAATGATTACTAAATCAGAACACGAAGAACAAACCGAATTACTAGCACCTTTAGCTGGCCAAATTATTGCAATTAAGGTACAAGAAGGTAGCGAGGTAGTCGTAGGACAGGACATTATGGTTTTGACCGCTATGAAAATGGAAAATATCATTACTGCAGAACGAGATGGTAAAATTGCCAAAATTTTGGTTACTGAAAATGAAAATGTAGTTAGTGGTCAGGTATTAATAGAGTATGCTTAGTATTTTACTTATATATACATATGTTAAATCACCTAAAACAAAGATACAGAAAGTATCTTAATAGTAGTAACCTATTATTTATTCTGATAATTCTAGCTACCATCTTAGCATGTGCTACATATTATGTAATTTCAATAGAATCAAGGGCTCTAGGACCAGATCCAAGTAAAGTAATAGGTCTGATATTATTTGATTTAGTTGCATTCTTGCTACTTGGTGTTTTATTAGCAAGGAAGTTTTTACAAAATTTTACT
>JAJZHL010000010.1:4613-13713 GCA_021804505.1 Pseudomonadota bacterium
TACTGGTGAACAAGGGAGAAAAAGAGACGAGAATCAAGAATCTACTGAGATCAATAAATTAGCATTAGACAAAGCACCTCTACAACGACCAAATGATTCACGTTTACAGAATCGCATTATTATTGCCTTTAGCCTCGTTGCGACTATCCCTACAATAATTGTTTCTGTATTCTCGGCATATTTTTTTAATTTTGGTATTCAATCATGGTTTGATAAGAAAATTTCAGCAGTACTAGATCAATCAATAATAGTGGCAGAATCGTATATTGATGAGCATCGGTTACAATTGAAAGAAACTGCTTTATCCGTTTCTGATGATTTAGGTGACATGTACTACGATTTAATCCACAATCCTCCCTTATTTACTAAAACCTTAAACGGTGAAGCTGAGATGCGCTCTCTTGATGAGGCTATAGTGTTACATAGACCTACTAATACTGTTATTGCTAATACATTCCTTACCTTCTCATTATCCTTTTCGGCTATTCCGGCTCATCTAATTAAAAGAGCTGATCTAGGAGAAATTGTAGAAATCAAAACTGATCCAGCAAAAATTAGAATGCTTGTTAAACTAAAAGAGCATAATGATATTTATTTAATGGTAGGAAGATTTATTGATCATAAGGTAATTGACCATATCGACAAAACTAATGGTGCGGCTGCAGAGTATTATCGCTTAAAAACCCGGATCTCTGATATGCAGATTAAATTTTCTATGGTATTTATTTTTATAGCATTGTTGCTTCTGCTAGCTGCAATAAGCTGGGGAACTATTTTTGCTACAAAAATAGTAAATCCTATACAAAAATTAGTGAGGGCTACAGAGAAAGCGAAAAATGGTGATCTCACAGTCCAAGTACCAGAAAATAGCGGGGATAAAGACGAAATTAGCGTTTTATCTTCTGCCTTTAACCGGATGATTAAACAAATTGATCGTCAACAAAGAGATTTGTTAATTGCACAACGGGCTCTGGCTTGGTCCGATGTTGCACGTAAAGTAGCCCATGAAATTAAAAACCCTTTAACTCCAATTCACCTTGCCTCAGAAAGGTTATCTCGGAAATTCAGTAATCAAGTCACAGACAAAGCTGAATTTGATAAATACGTACAAATGATTGTCAGACATACAGATGATATCAAGAAAATTGTATCTGAATTTGTTAATTTTGCTAGATTACCAGCCCCAGTATTTGTACATTGTGACCTAATTCTTCTAGTTAAAAGTTTAGTAGAATCACGTAAATTAATAAATGATACCATTACCTATGAATTTATTACCTCAGAACAATATTTGGACTTCATTTGCGATACTACTCAGATTAATCAGATTATCATTAATTTACTAAAAAATTCTGAAGAATCTATAGGGGGAGGTAAAACTCAACCTGGTAATATCATAGTAACTATAGCAAAGACCGATTCTAACGTTACCCTTGCTGTAGAAGATAACGGCATAGGGTTTCCTATAAATTTAATCGATAAAGTCACTGAAGCATATGTAACTAGCAGATCAAAGGGTACTGGCCTTGGTCTTGCCATTATAAAGAAAATAGCCCAAGATCACTGTGGTATACTGGATTTAGCGAACAAACCTGAGGGCGGAGCAGTGGTAAGTGTTACCTTTAATTTAGATCAATTACAATTAAAGCCAACTGCTTGAACCTATATTAAGGTTTATTTAGAATAAACACCCAATTATTTGCTGACGATTGGTCCTGACTATATTGGTAGCCTAGCGGTGAAAATTTATGCAGTGCTTGTGGTATATCTATAAGTTTTTCTGCAATAAAATTAAACATCGTACCTCTTGCCTTTTTAGCATTTATTCCAACTACTACTAACTTATTGTTTCGATTTTCTTTAAAAGCAATATTAATCATAGGATACTTGAGATCATGTTCATTAATGCTAGAAGAATATTCTGTAGAAGCAAGGTTTACTAAGTATTGGTTCTGATGGTTTGCAAGAGTTTGATTTACATACGCAGTTAATGTAGGTTGCCAAAAATCTGATAAAGATAAATTTTTTGTCGACATTTCTAGGCGGTATGGTTTTATTTTATCTAAAGGTCTTAGTGCTCCGTATAAACCTGATATAATAAGTGTGTGTTCCTGCAAAAAGCGCCACTGCACATCACTAAATCCCTCCCGCTTTATATGATGGTAAACATCCCCATCATAAGCGTATATTGCTGGTTTTTCTGGTTGGGTTTCAAAATTTTGGTATCTATAAAAATTAAGCTCGGCAAGCTTATCACTTACATCCATCAAGTACTTTATTTCCTCAATAGAAAATCCCTTACATATCTTGATTAAACTCTCAGTTTTAGTAGGAAATAATGGGATTCCGGTAGGCATTCCACTTGGAACAGGAGAGATAAAATCCTGACTCTTAGCCGGAGAAATTATAGTAAGCATGTGTAGTTTTTTATAACTTTACAGATTCTATAAGTTTTCTGACGCCATCCACAGACTGGTTGAATAAGGCTTGTTCCTCAGGATTTAACTTAATTTCTACTACCTTTTCTACACCATTCTTACCGACAACTACTGGTACCCCAACATAAATGTCCTTAACACCATATTCACCCTGCAAGTAAGCAGCACAGCCTAAAATTTTACGCTTATCCTGTAGATAACATTCGAGCATTTCGATTGCAGAAGTTGCAGGTGCATAATAGGCTGAGCCGGTTTTTAATAATGAAATAATTTCTCCACCGCCCTTTCTTGTCCTTTCTACTATTGCATCAATACGTTCTTTAGTTGACCAGCCTCCTGCTACTAAATCTAACACTGGGATACCATTAATGGTAGAATATCTAATTAGCGGCACCATAGCATCACCATGACCACCGAGCACAAAGCTACTAACATTTTCTACCGAGACGTTAAATTCATTAGCTAAGAAAAGATTAAACCTAGCTGAATCTAAGACTCCAGCCATTCCAATTACTTTGTTGTGAGGCAATCCGCTTTCCTTCAGCATAACGTACACCATGACATCAAGAGGGTTGGTAATAACAATTACAAAGGCATTTGGTGCATATTTCTTAATATTAGCTGCCACAGTTTTCATCACCTCAGCATTAACTGTAATTAAATCATCACGGCTCATTCCTGGCTTACGTGGGATTCCGGCAGTAATTATTATGACATCTGATCCTTCTATATCCTTATAGTCATTGGTACCTTTTAATGTAACATCAGACCCTGTTATCGAACCCGCCTGAGCCAGATCTAAACACTTCCCCTGCGGCATCCCTTCTGTTACATCAAACATTACCACATCACCTAATTCCTTAAGGCTAATTAGGTGTGCTAAGGCTCCACCTATGTTACCCCCACCTATTAAGGCAATTTTTGTTCTTTTAACCATATTCTCCTCAGAATGATTATTACGAATTCATGGAATTAAAGAAATCCATGTTGGTCTTAGTGTCCTTTAGTTTATCTATTAAAAATTCAATAGCATCAATAGTACCCATCGGGTTAATAATTCTCCGTAAAACCCACATTTTTGTTAGAATGGCTTTATCAACTAACAGCTCTTCTTTACGGGTACCAGATTTAGTTATGTCAATCGCAGGATAAATACGCTTATCAGCTATCTTCCGGTCTAATACTATTTCTGAGTTCCCTGTCCCTTTAAACTCTTCGAAGATTACTTCATCCATACGGGAACCGGTCTCAATCAAGGCTGTTCCTATTATTGTAAGCGATCCACCATTTTCAATATTCCTTGCCGCTCCAAAAAACCTCTTTGGTCTTTGTAAAGCATTAGCATCAACACCCCCTGTTAAAACCTTACCTGATGATGGTACAACAGTATTATATGCTCTTGCAAGTCTTGTTATTGCATCAACTAATATTACTACGTCTTTTTTATGTTCTACAAGTCTTTTCGCTTTCTCAATTACCATTTCTGCAAGCTGAACGTGCCTACTTGCCGGCTCATCAAAGGTTGAGCTTACTACTTCCCCTCTAACAGACCGTTGCATATCTGTCACTTCTTCTGGCCGCTCATCTATGAGTAGCACTATTAAATATACTTCTGGGTTATTAGTAGTGATCGCGTGAGCAATATTTTGTAATAGCACCGTCTTCCCCGTCCTTGGCGGCGCGACAATTAGAGCCCGTTGTCCTTTACCCATAGGCGCTACTATTTCAATTATTCTCGTACTAAAATCTTTACTATTATTCTCTATTTCTAATGATAATTTCTCTTCTGGATATAAAGGGGTTAGATTATCAAAATGGACTCTGTGGTAGGCTTTGCTAGGTTCTTCGAAATTAACTTTATTAACTTTTAATAATGCAAAATAACGCTCGCCTGGCTTAGGTGCCCTAATTTGCCCTTCAATTGTATCACCTGTACGCAAACCGAAACGCCTAATTTGGCTAGGAGAAATATAAATATCATCTGGCCCAACCAGATAATTAACTTCAGGAGATCTTAGGAAACCAAACCCATCCGGCAAAATTTCCAGCACTCCTTCGCCAGTAATTAACCCCCCCTGCTCAACAGATTTCTTTAATATTGCAAAAACTAGTTCTTGCTTTAGAAGTGAACTAACATTTTCAACATTTAAACTTTCTGCTTGCGCTTGCAATTCTTCTGGCAATTTCCGCTTCAGTTCTTTGAGGTTAATGGTTACTACATTATCTTTGCTATTACCCTCTTTGGTAATATTTTCAGAATTGTTATATTCCTGATTATCATTGAGTATTTTTTTTGTCATACCTATTTGTTAGATTGGGGTTAAGATAAGATTGTTTAAATTGGAAAATTATGAACCCTATGGGGAATCAAACTATTTATGAGTTTATTAGTTGTGGCTTTAGTCTACTCTCTCTTTATGCTTTAAAATACCAAGCCAACTCGATCCTATATATTATTGTATATTAAAAAGCTGGTTATCACAGTATGCCATTCCTTTAATCACACTGCTACCTTTTGACGTTCCAATTGGAAAAGCCACTTGGAGCCTAAGTATACATTTTTGCTTGCAAATAAACTATATTAAAAAATTATTGCCACTACCATATGATTTCTTAGACATAAGTGCCTTCAGCGGCAAAAAAACATTTTGTGGTAGCTCACCCGTTGAAAACCACATCCACATTTCAGTTTTATCAGGTTCTCGATTCTCTATCTTCTGTTTAACAGGATAATCCGCCTTCATGAAAACTGATATATAATGCTTATGCTCTACTTCGAAAAAATCATTGGTTACAGCCACAAATCTTGGGGATACAATTTTCAAACCAGTCTCTTCTAGCACCTCTCTGACAGCACAACTTTCGAAGCTTTCCCCGAACTCAAGATGTCCGCCAGGTGGACCCCAACTTGATACACCGTGACTTTGTTTACGTTTTCCAAGCAACATCTGGCCAGAGTGATTAAAAATCAACACTCCCAAGCCCACACGTGTTATATTCTCCATTTGCTATCTTAATGCACTCCCGAAAGAGACCCTAGGAGAACTATAGCTTAACTTGTGCTTATCAATTTTTTTCATGAACTATAATATCGTCCTTTACTATCAAATTATTTTGCCGATGTCAAAACAATTTGTATAAGCTAACTATTTTTTACCTCTTATTTCCACAACAATGGCTTTTAGTTGATCAAGATCAACCATGCCTGGTACCAACTTACCGTTTATCACATAGGCTGGAACACCTTGAATTTTGAGTTCGCTTGCCAATTTAATATTTCTGTCGAGCGACTTTTGAATTACCTCATTTTGCATTTCTTGCTCGATCAATTTCATATCTAGCATATTATCTGCCAGCAATTTCTCTACTGCCTGTTTAGTCACAGGTCTCATTTCCATTAAGCTGCGGTGTATGCTAGCAAATTTATCCGGTGCAACCTGATAAACAGCTAAAGAAGCTAGGGCAGCAAATTTGGAATCTTCACCCATAATTGGAAATGCCTTTAATACAAGTTTAACATTCGGATCTAATTTAATCAACTGTTCTACAAAGGCATCTCCTTTTTTACAATAACCACAATTATAATCATAGAATGATGCTATAATAATATCACCGTTTGGATTCCCGATTACAGGAGAAGTTGCAGCACTCTCAATCTCATTTTTATTCTCTTGAACAACCTTACTGATTTTACTCTCAATTTCTTGCATCTTACGTTGCTGTAGTCCTTCAAGTGCCTGAACAATCACCTCAGGATTATTCAACAAATACTCCTTGATAATCAACTCAGACTTCTCTATCTCATCTTGCGTACTCAATGCCTTCTTATTTTCCAGATCAACTGGAACCGCTGGAGAAATGACACTAGGTGTTTTAATTGTTTTGTAGGCAAACAAAGCCACAAGAATCACCACGATAATTAATAATACTTTCCCGACAACGTTATTCATAATATTTCCTATTAAATTCATTAAGTAAATTATAAACAATATAAAGTTATAGTAAAGAATAACGCACTATGACTAATATAATAATTATATTGTTTTGACATTTTTGTGACCAAGGAAGGTAATATACCCTTCCGGATCAATTTTTACTATATCATTCGTCTTATACCATCCATCACCTAATTTAGGAGAGAAAGTAGGTTGAATAGCGCCAGGCTTATCATATTGCATGTATCCTAGCATTACATTGGGTCCTTTTATAAACAACCTGCCCCCATCAACGATACCCTCTACTGGTTCTAGGTGATACTCCATCTTAGGCATTAACCGGCCTACACTCCCAAGACGGTAATGCATTGGAGTATTACAAGATATCACTGGTGATGCAGCTGAATTACTATATACCTCAAAGATTCTAATTCCAAATTTATCAAGCCATAACTGCCTAGTCTCTTCTTGAAGTTTTTCACTATATGCAAAGACATACCTTATAGAATAGAAATCATATGGGTGCGCATATTTGGCATAATTTTTTAAAAAGTCATCGGTACTGAGCAAAATAGTCACACCAAAACCATATATTAGTTCTGGTATAATTCTATAATCCTCTGGAGAAGGATAAATGAAAACACCGATACCATTATGTATTGAAGTGATCATACCAGCTAAACCATGGCACGAAAACAGTGGTAAAGCAATAAACGCAAAATCATCAGGGCTAAAATGTACCTTCGCTAGTAACTGATATCTATTGGCCTGTAAATTTTGGTGAGACAATACTACAGCTTGAGGAGCTTCTGATGTAGAACCAGTAAATAAAACAATTGCTGGGCTAGTATCATCATGATCATTACATATATTGTTATAGTAAATTTGAGGGAAAAAGCTGGCGATCAGGGCCTTACATCTCTGATAAATACTAATGTTATTCTGTAAGTCTTCCAGGTATACAATTTGAATATTCAATTTCTGAATTTCTTGCATAGTCTGTTCTAAGTTAAATTCTTTTATTAAAGCAGATGAGGTAAATACAACTTGTATTGACGACACTCGACACATGTTTAATATCGACTCTATCTGACCTGTATAATCAATCATGACCGGACTGCGTCCACATGCTTGCATCGCATAAAAGGCTGAAATAGCGCTTAATGTGTTATTCAACATAAAGCCGATATAACTTTTATCCTCGGAAAGCTGCGTCATTAAGCCTGCAAAAGAAAAGGATTTCCTTATTAATTTACGATATGTCACCGTACGATTGCTAACATCTCTGAGTATTGCTTTGTTGAACCCATAAATTTTGGCAGAGTCGATTAAAGATTGAAATATTGTATGTTTATAATCAGAACTTTCAAACATCATATTAGCCATAATATCGTATAGCTTCTGTCCCACATATTTACGCTTTTCTCTATTATCCATATCATTATTCATGGTGTAATGAACTGGAGGTAAAATGGTAATAGTAATCTTAGGAAAAAGACGTGTTTTTAGTATATTTTTGAGTTTAGCAAAATGAGTAAATTGTGTTCCATCTATCCTAATAGGCAAAATAGTTGCCCCCGCCTTTTCAGCAATCATACCAGGCCCTTCGTAAATCTTCATAAGAGAACCTGTAGCGCTTCTTCTGCCTTCAGGAAAAATAGCAATTTTCTTATCTTTTTGGACTTCTTTAATTAAGGTTTTAACCGCCATAGCACTTGTTGTATCCAAAGGAAGGGCTTTAACCATTTTTAAGAATGGTCTAACCCAAAAAGCTTGTGATGTGGTAGTATTAATTGCAAAAGTTAGTTCTTCCGGTAAATATGACGCAAGTAATGGTGGGTCTAAATATGAAATATGATTTGCGATAATAACCGCCCTTTTACCTGCACTATAGAAATTCTCAATACCTTTAACTTCTACATTATATAGCAAATCAAAGACAAACCTGAAAATCCCTCGAAGGACAGGAAATGGTATGATTTTCATGTCCGGAACTAATTGGTAAATATAAAAGGCAACTATTATATTTAATACGCTAATAAATAATATAACAAAAGTAATTGAATAACCCCAATAAAACAGCAGAGAAAGTATAACCGTTGAACCCGCCATAAATATTGAATTAATGAAATTATTAGTTGCAATTATCCTGCTTCGATGAGCTGATGGTGTAAAATACTGTAATACTGCAAAAAGCGGCACTATATACAAGCCTCCAATAGCAGACATACAGAACAAATCTATGATAATCCGCCAGTTATGCTTTTTCGATAAAAATACATAAATACTCTTAAGTTGTTCTGGTTCATAGTGCACCATACTAATTCTGCTAGCAAAAAATAGATCTATCCCGCATATGCTAATGCCCAATGCTGAAATAAACACATATTTTGTAGTAATCTCATTTTCAAAAATCTTACTGCACCAAAAAGAACCAATACCCACACCAATAGAAAACGTTGCAAGAAATAAATTGGCAACATTTTCGTCTGCACCGAAGGTATCTTTAGCAAGGGAAGGCATTTGAGCGAGTATTGCTGCACTGATAAACCAAAACCAAGATATGCCAAGAATTGCCAGATATAGCTGTTTTTTTGTTTTAGCATATTTAAACATTAATAAGCTCTCGTGTATCAAGTTAAAGTTTACCTTAATACCTGGATTCGCATTATTCGACTTTGGCAGGAACCAGCTTGCTACAAAGCCCGTGATAGCTGTAAATAGTAA
>JAJZHL010000011.1 GCA_021804505.1 Pseudomonadota bacterium
GATAGTACTTTGCTTCCTGGCAAACTGTAGTTTTTGTGCTAAGGTTAGTATCGGCGATTTTATTTTTAGCAGCAGTTACAACTTTTTTTATGTCTACCCCTAAAAATGCTGCGGGGAGAAGTGTTGCATTAGTAAATATGCCAAATCTACCACTTTGAATCTCATCGTGTGACAAGTAATTTGTAGAGTAGGATTTTGACAAATTAAATAGCAAATTATCAGAAACAGGAGCTATGATATAAAGCTGCTTTGGTGATATATGCAGAACATTTAAAACATATTCTGTTAATAAGTAGGTTTCATTTGTATTACCAGATCTGCTTAATGAAAAAAAGGCAGCTTTTTGGAGCTCAATAGCTTTAAGCTTATTATCGATTTCTAGCTGATCTAGGCTATCAAGATACACAACTTTTTTTATTTGTGATCCAAGGGCGCTAGCCAGCGCTTGGACATTCAAACTAGATGCCCCAAAGCCTATGATAACTGCTGTATTAAATTGGTTACTTAACTGAGCAACCAAGGAATTTATCTTGTCGAGATTTATGGTATCAAATCTCAAGAAGTTATACTTGTCTTCCTGGATTTGTACCATAATATGGTTATATATAGAATTTAACATCAAGCGGACTTACTTATTCAGCAGATCAAACATAGTTTGGCCAATATTTGCTGGTGATCTGGTAATTGTTACACCAGCACTTTGTAGGGCTTCTAATTTATGTTCAGCAGAACCTTGACCGCCAGAAATAATCGCTCCAGCGTGACCCATTCTCTTTCCTTCCGGAGCGCTGACTCCAGCAATAAAGCTCACTACTGGTTTTTTAACTTTTGAGCTTTTGATTAGTTCTGCTGCTCTTTCTTCAGCATCACCGCCTATTTCTCCAATCATTACTATCGCTTTTGTTTCAGGATCTGCTAAAAACATCTCAATACAATCAACGAAATCTGTTCCATTCACTGGATCTCCACCTATACCTATACAGGTGGTTTGTCCAAGCCCCACTGCTGTGGTTTGGGCAACTGCTTCATAGGTTAAAGTGCCTGATCTTGACACGATTCCAACACTTCCTCTTTTGTGAATATAACCTGGCATTATGCCGATTTTGCATTCACCTGGAGTAATAATACCAGGGCAATTAGGGCCTATTAATCTAGTTTTTGACCCTACTAAAGTTCTTTTAATCTTGACCATATCAAGTACTGGTATACCTTCAGTAATACAAACCACTAGTTCAATACCAGAGTCTATTGCCTCTAAAATGGAGTCAGCAGCAAAAGGAGGCGGGACGTAAATAACGCTTGCAGTTGCTCCAGTCTTTGCTACGGCTTCTTGCATGGTATCGTATACAGGTAAATTTAAGTGTGTTTGGCTACCCTTACCAGGTGTTACTCCGCCTACCATCTTTGTGCCATAGCTAATGGCTTGTTCAGAATGGAAAGTTCCTTGAGCACCTGTAAAACCTTGGCATAGGACTTTTGTATTTTTATCTACTAATATTGCCATATATGCATTTCCTGTATCTATTGTAATGTTTATTTTACTGCTTCTATAATTTTTAGTGCAGCATCATTGAGATCATGTGCAGCAACTATTTTTAAACCGGAATTAGCGAGGATGCTATTTCCCAATTCGAAGTTAGTCCCAGCTAGCCTTACAACCAGCGGAACCTTGATACCGATCTCTTTCACCGCTGATATTATACCTTCAGCAATAATATCGCATCTCATTATACCACCAAAAATATTTACTAAAACTCCTTTAACTCCTGTATCGGATAAAATAATTTTCAGTGCTTCGGTGACTCTTTCACGGTCTGCCCCACCACCAACATCTAGAAAATTGGCTGGTTCGGCGCCATATAGTTGAATGATGTCCATTGTTGCCATGGCAAGGCCTGCGCCATTTACCATACATCCAATGCTACCATCCATTTTGACATAACTAAGGCCCGCATCTGCTGCTTTTGTTTCTAGTTCATTTTCTTCATCTTCATCTCGCATACTTAAGATGTCCGCATGCTTAAATAATGCGTTATCATCAAAGTTAATTTTTGCGTCAAGTGCTAGCAAGCTACCATCATGTTTAGTTATTAATGGATTAATTTCAATTTGATTAGCATCTGTATCTAGAAAGGCATTATAGATCCCTTCAACAATTTTTGTCATTTGCTTTGCCTGCTCGTGCCTAAAGCCTAGACCGTAAGCGATCTTACGGCAATGAAATGGCTGCAAACCGGTTGCGGGGTCCACTGATACTTGCGTAATCTTATCTGGAGTATGGTGTGCAACTTCTTCAATATCGACCCCACCTTCAGTGGATACAATAAATGTAATCCTACTATTGCTGCGGTTAAAGACTGCACTGAAATAGTATTCCTTTAGAATATCGCATCCTGATTCCACATAAAGCCTCCTAACTTTTTGGCCTTCAGGTCCTGTTTGGTGGGTGACTAAAGTAATACCAAACATTTTATGAGCAGCTTCTTTAGCTTCTTCTTTGCTTTTTACAACTTTTACGCCACCTGCTTTTCCTCTACCACCAGCATGAATTTGTGCTTTTACCACATATATTTCTGTATCTAAACTATCAATTAACCTGTCAATGTCTCTTTCTTGCAATATTGCAACTCCATTTGGAGTAGGGACCCCGTGCTGCCTTAATATTATTTTTGCTTGGTATTCATGAATATTCATTTTGATAATTTTTTAATAATTTCAAGTGACTGAATCATACAACAAAGATACTTATCATGTAAAGTATCAATTTCCGCTTATTACTATTACCTTGAGTGTTGAGTAGTTTTTTTGCTTATTTTGTCAGGTGCAATGCCATTAGTTGGCCTATTAACAGCCGAGCTACTTATCGTCATTTCAGCAACGTTTCCTATAGTTTGACGTAGTTGGCTTTCTAACTGAAGTTGAATCTTATTCAATTTGGGATTATCTGCATCCTTTAGTGCTTGAATAGTTGAAATATTATTGTCTAGAAGGGCATCGTTCCGCTTATCAGGTGATTCTGGAAGGGCTACTACATATTCGTAAAGTTTTTTCCCGAGCTTTACAAGCCTGTCACCATCGTGTGATTTGGCAGCCTCTGTTGATTCAAGTTCTTTGTATATTGTAGTGGTACCTGTACCTATAGTTGCTATTACTTCTATCTGTTCATCAACAGTAGTTATACCGGATAATTTTTCTATCGATTCACCCATCGATACAGCCTTGTGGCCAAATTTTTGGAAACCGTCTATCTCGGTAGACTTCGCATACTGTCCGGCTAGCCCTCCATGCGCTTGAAGGGTATTACTAACATTATCGCTAAATTGGGAGAACATTTCCGGAGATACGGTTTGCTTTTCGGTTGTGGTAACCTTTATTTCTTCTGTATCAAGAGATACTTCTATTTTATTGTGTTTTTCTTTAATACCCATTTCTCGCATAGCAGCCTCAAACGATGGGCTATGTGAAAAAGGAAATTCTCTGTCTTTGAGCCTTTGTACTGCGTCATTAAATTGTCGTTCTTTAACCCCAATAGAGTCTGCTATTTCTGTTTTAAATTTCTCAACTTGGTTATTGTTTGTTTCAATATCTGACATAGGTATTATTGAATTAGGTAATTAACTATTTTTAAAACCTTCACGGTATCATATACAGCAAAATTAGAGAACTATTATTTTTAAATATTTTATTATAATTTTTATCTAAAGTTGAATCTTTGATCATTGACTACAGTAGTCCAGCATTGCTTTTGGCTACAAAATATAAAGAATACATTATGTTCTCTTAGGAATTCTGGGTCTATAGTTAATTTATTACCCAAACACTTATTTTCTTCAAGCAAATTAATGTATATATCGGAATTTATACATGGTAGATCATAATTAACCACAAGCTTATTATCGTCTGAGTTAAAAATAGTCCCCGCTAAAGGTAAGATGTCAGCATCTTGCTGGCCAAACCAGTTGGCCCAATATAAACGTTTAAATTCTGGCATTTTATTAGCGTAAATAGTTAGATTATTTTTGCCATTTTTTACCCCAACAGCGGTTAATGTTATGTCAAATATAAAATTGGGTTTAGGTGAAACTGACATAAAGAAGAAAGATATGAGCATTATAATAATACCTATCAGGCGCCATTTTGTTTTCCATATGCAGATCCAAAAAAAGCCAAATAAGAAAATCGCAAGGCTTTCTTTAGTAATATAGCCAAAGTACCATACGGAGAAGGGAAGCTGGTTAGAAAATAGTACGGCTTCAATAATTATTTTTATGAAGAAGCCTACTAATTTTAAGCAATATTGTTCTATGCCAAGTAACATTAAAAACAGCGCAATAATGGATAATGGCATAAGGAAAAACGACATGATGGGTACGGCAATAAGGTTCATTGGAATAGAATAGGTGGGGAATGTATAGAATTGGTGTATCACAACAGGGGCAGTGACTATGCTAGCAAGGAAGCTGGAATAAATATTAGAGATAATATAAAATTTTATTGAAGAAAAAATACCTTTACTTTTTCCTAATATCCATTGATTTTTTATGTAAAATTCATAGCCAGCGGTTAGTGATAATACAGCAATAAAAGATAATTGAAAGCTAGGGTGAAATATATATTCGGGGTTTATTAGTAATAGCAAAAATGCAGCGATGGCAAGAGATCTAAGGGAATGTGAAGAGCGTCCGCACATCACGGCATAAATGAAAATGGCTGTCATAATAAATGCTCTAGTGGCAGCAATTTGGGTGCCACTTAGCTCTAGGTAGAAGTAGCTCCCAACAAGAGCGCAAATAGCTGCAATGGATTTGATATTATAATTATAAGCAAAGTAATTAGAGATATTTAGTAAGAATCTAGTTGTCATAAACACAAGCATGGCTACTAGTGACAGATGCAAGCCAGAGACACATAATATATGTGAGATTCCTCCTAACCTCATTTCTTTCATTAATTTTCGGTCTATGGCTTTGCTTTCTCCAAGTAAGATCGCTGCTGCAAAATTACCTTTGAGGGGGCCTAGGAATGTTATAAGGCGGTTGTAAATAGTTTTTTTAATTTTGTAAATAAAGCTATTAGTGTAAAGGTCATTATGTGCTAAAATTTGTGGTGGAGACATCGCATAGCCCGTCGCGCCTATCTCAGCTAAGTACGCATAAAAACTAAAATCATACCCGCCCGGTAAAATGCTAGATTGTGGCTTATATAGGCTAGCAACCATACTGATTTTATCATTAATGTTAATCTCTTGTATATATTTGGCTGGCAAACTTACTCGTATCTTATTTAAGGTTTGCTTAAGTTTATAAATGGTAACTTCCTTTAATACTAGCTGTGCTCCATGATGTGTGGGGGTAATGGATTCTATTTGTCCTTGTACCCATGAAATTACTGGCTTTTCGATAGAAACAACATGTAAATTGTGTACACGATATTTACCAACGACAATGCCAAAACTATACGCTATTATTAACCCACTAATAAACCTCAAAAATATATACTTTTTAAGTAAGAGAAGTAGTAGCGATAATAAGAGAATAGTAATGACGGAAGTAAAGCTAGGTTCAAAACTTAAGCTAAAGTTAGGTAGCAATACCGCAAATATAGCTTACGAAATACCAGAGGTTTAGGTTATGATATTCTTGTTCTAGGGTGGACTGCAGGAGATTGATTATAGGAATATAAGTTCTTAGTATAATTATTACCGGTAGATGTATTTTAGAAACAATATTCTATTATAAGGTGCAATAAATAGCAAGTGCTATTATAGTTAGATATTTATTACTTAACAAAATCCATAAACGGCTACTATACTAGCCAAATATACAATATACGGTCAGTATAGTTAAGCTTCTAATCCATAAAGCTAATTATGGAGATAGTGCCGTTAGATATATTCCGAATTTATAATATATTTATGGAGTAGAGTGATACAAAAAATAAAATTATGCATCAATATAGTAGATATCTGAAATTAGAAATAGAGCCAGGTCAGTCGTTAACACTAACCATTATTTGCTTCCTAATCCCTCTCTGATGAGTAATTGACGATGTCACTTTTAACTTGAATGTTCCTCCATAAAACCAAAATAACTTTTGTTAGAATCTGTCTTATTCAGTTCTAAAGGCACCATTTTAGCTACTGGTAACTTTTTTTTGGAAGCTTATATAGTTATTATTTTCTTCCATGTTACTATTTTTATTCATTCTATAATGACCGTATTATAAAAGAATATAACAGGAAGAATCAGCCATTAATCAATTCCTTCGCTGCCTGAATACTTG
The DNA here is from genome assembly GCA_021804505.1 of Pseudomonadota bacterium. Taxonomy (GTDB): domain Bacteria; phylum Pseudomonadota; class Alphaproteobacteria; order Rickettsiales; family Rickettsiaceae; genus Tisiphia. The sequence continues at coordinate 6,283 of JAJZHL010000011.1, forward strand.
CTTCAGTTAGGTTTTTTCCAGAAATCATCCTAGCGATTTCAAGGTGTCTATTTTGTGGAGATAGCTCTTCTACAATCATTTCAGTGGTTCCTTTATGCTGTATTTTCTTTACCGCAATATGGTTATCTGCTTTGCCTGCAACTTGTGCTTGATGGGTTATCACTATAACTTGAGCAACTTCACTAAGTGTTTTGAGTCTCTCTCCTACCTTATCGGCAGCTACTCCACCAATACCTGTGTCGATTTCATCAAAAATGATAGTCTTGACACTAGTTTTATTAAAGAGACTTGTTTTAAGTGCTAGCATAAATCTTGATAATTCTCCCCCTGATGCAATCTTGTTGATAGGGGCTATTTGCATACCCGGGTTAGTTGAAGCCATGAAGCACACATTGTCTATACCGTTACTACCAGGCTGACTTTGATGATTTTCTTTATGTGTTACGGAAATCTTAAAAATCGCTTTCTCCATTTTTAAGTGTTGTAACTCTTTTTGTACCGCTGCTTCCAGATTTACAGCGTGTGTTAAGCGTTCTTTTGATAACAAGCTGGCCAGCTCATAATATTTTTTTTGCTCTATTAGTTTATTGCTTTCTAGTTCTTGCCCATTACTAATTGTCTCATTCAACTCTAATAGTTTTCTTTTAGACTCATCAAGGAACTGTGGTATGTCATTACTAGAAATATTGTGCTTTCTTGCACATTCACGAATTTTAAATAACCTTTCTTCTACCTTGTCTATTTGGTGTTCGCTATGTTCTGTGTTATCGATAATATGCTGCAATTTTGTATACGCCTTCTCTAAATTATCGTAGGCACTATCTAATAATGATGAGATCGTAGATATTTCGGTGTTTTGTTGCAAGTGTCGGGCAATCATACGTTGAGCATTATTAATAGATTTCTGTAAGGGAGGGTTTTCAAAATATTGAAGAATGTCTTTCAGAGTTTGTAACTCTTTGTCTCTATTCTGTAAATTACGCCTTATATTGCTTAGTTCTTCCTCTTCATCAATTTTAATATTTAATCCTTCTAATTCCTTAACAGAAAAAGTTAGATAGTCCCTTTCTTTTTCTATATCTTTTTCTGTTTTTGCAAGTTGTATTATTTGTTGGGTAATTTCTTGTAATTTATTAAAATGATTTAGTAATTCTGCTTTTAAATTTCCAAGAACTCCATAATCATCCAGTATATTAATATGAGAAGCAGGAGAAAGAAGTAAGGTGTGGCTGTTTTGCCCATGTAACTCGAATAACTGTTCTGTTACCTGAAGCAAAGTTGCTTGTGTAACAACTTGATCGTTAATGAAGAATTTTTTTTGATTACCAAATTTTTGGATGCGTTTTATTAACAGCTCATGCTCAGCTTCAATACCAAGCTCTTGTAAGATTAATTGAATATTATGATCAAGAGTAAAGGTGGTGGTGACCGAGCAATATTCACATCCCTGTCTAATAACGTCGTTAGAGAATTTTTGGCCTAAAGAAAATAGGATTGCATCTAATAATACCGATTTACCAGCACCTGTTTCGCCAGTAATAACAGTTAAACCTTCCTTAAAATCTAGTTCTAATTCGTCTATCAGAACAAAGTTTTTGACCGAAAGACTCTTTAACATTTAATACCTCAAGTTCGATGGTATGGTTTGAGTGGATAGATTTCATGTCATGACGAGCTTTGCTCAGGCTATCCAGAGAAAATGAATCACCACGCTGCTTGTCAAGCAGCTCGTGATGACGATTATTGTGCGCCGCTATTTTTTACTAACTACAGAGGTGCTGTATCTATACCACTGACTATCAGGATAGTTATGTCCTAGCACGCTAGCATATTTTTTTGCCTCTGCATTCAGTCCTAACATCGAGTAGCTTTCTACGAGACGGTAAAGCGCTTCAGGTGTATGTGAGGTGGTTTGATAATTATCTATTACCAGCTCAAACCTGTTAATTGCTGCGATAGGATTATTCTTTTTCAGATAATAGCGGCCAATATACATTTCTTTACCAGCTAAATGATCATTTACCAGATCAATTTTCAGTGCAGCATCAATAGCATATTTTGTTTTGGGAAAGAAATTGATAACATCCTCAAAACTTAACTTAGCAAGTAAGGTTCTTGATTGATCAAGCTGTACATTAGAAATTTGCATGTAATAAGATAACGCTTTTAAGTAATATGCATATTCGATATCTTCATTTGCAGGATGAAGCTTGATGAAAGTATCAAGTACATCTATAGCTTCTTCATATTGTCCTGCTAAAAATAAAGAATAAGACTGCATTAATTCAGCCTGAGGAGTTATAGAGTCACCAGGATTTTGGTAAAAAATCCTACCAAACTGTTCTGCAGCTTGGGAATATTTCTGTTTTTCTAACAAACTTAAGCCATCTTTGTACAACTTGGCAGATGGCAATATTATATCGTCGTCATTTTTCTTGCTTTTACAGCCAGATATAGCGAGGCTTATAATGATAATAGAGAAGAATAATTTCATATATTTTATCAGTTTAAAATCTAATTTATACACGCAATATCAAGAATTATACAAGATTTATTTTATTAGCAAATTTATTTATTAGCCAGCACCCAATTACTATCTAAATAATCATCGCCGTATTTCTGTAAATATTCGTTGTATTTACCTTTAAAATCAGTCATTGATCTTTTCGATAGAGCGATCACTCTTGTTGCGATGCTACTTGCAAAATCCCTATCGTGTGTTACCAATATTAATGTCCCTTCGTAGTTAATTAGAGCTTTTTTCAATGTATCCTTAGACTCTAAGTCTAAATGGTTAGTAGGTTCGTCTAATACCAATACATTACCTTCTTTTAATATAATGTTAGCAAGTAATAGACGTGCTGCTTCTCCTCCACTTAAAGTCAGTATGTTTTTATTTGCATCATCTTTCCGAAATAATAATTGACCAAGTATACTACGTAAAGTGTTATCATTTTCAGTAGGAGCTTGCTTTGTCAACCAATCAATAACATTCATATTCTCATTTAGCAATTCATGATGATCTTGCGAGAAATATGATATTTGAGCTTCATAACCCCATTCATGGTTACCGCTATCAACTGGGACTCTATTTAATATCGCTTTTAATAGAGTAGACTTACCAATACCATTGGGGCCAATAATTACTATTTTTTCTCCTCGTGCTACAGTGAAATTAACGTTATTTAATATTTTCTTTTCTTCGTAGCTCTTAGAAATTCCTTCCACTTTTAATACTACTTTGCCAGAAGCTCTTTTTTGCTTAAAATTAAAATATGGGCTAATACGGGAACTTTTTTGTATGTCGGGGAGCTCCATTTTCTCTATTTGCTTTTCACGAGAGATAGCCTGTTTAGACCTACTCGCTGATGCTCTAAACTTATCAATAAAAATTTGCATTGTAGCAATTTTCTTCTCAAGGTTATTAAGTTCACTGAGTTTTCGTTCTGCAATTAATTGTTTCTCACCAGCAAATATATCATAGTTACCGGTATATAACTTGATATTCCCATAATCTATATCTAAAATATGAGTAGAAACATTATTGAGAAAAGCGAGGTCATGAGAGATAAATATCACGGCTCCCTTAAATTTATGCTTTAGGTAATTCTCTAGCCAGTAGATTGATATAATATCCAAATGGTTAGTTGGTTCATCTAGTAATAATATGTCAGGGTTATTAAACAGGCTTTGAGCAAGCAGGACTCGTAATTTATAACCACCTGATAATACAGATAAAGGCTGATAATGGTATTTTTCTTCTATACCAAGGCCTACAAGTAATTCTGCTGCAAAAATTTCCGATGTATACCCATCATTGTCAGCTATAATTTGCTCTAATTCCCCAAGCCTATAGCCAGATACTTCATCGCATTGTTCTTGAAGAAGTAATTCTTCTTTCTCTACCAAAGCGTTCCATAATTCTTCCTTACCAGCAATAACGGTATTAATAATAGAAGTCTCTTCGTAAAGAAATTGATCTTGCTTTAAACAGCCCACGCGAGCATTCTTAGCAATACTAACTTCTCCTATACTTGGTTCTTCGTCTTTGGTTAGAATTTTAAAAAAGCTGGTTTTCCCTGCTCCGTTTGCGCCGACAAGACCATAGCGGTTACCGTTGTTTACATGTAAATTTACATCAGTAAATAACAGCTTTGCCCCATAGCTCATAGCAAGATTAGTGATAGTTATCATGGAGATATGCTAGGTAAAATTGTGCCATCCTTAAGGTGTAATTTAACCTGAATTAGAGATCTTGGGCTAGCATCCACTACTTCAAGCTCTACTTGTTCTGTAGCATCAATTTTGACTCCAACCGATGGTACATGACCTACTTTCGCTAAAACTAAGCCACCAATTGTATCAAATTCATCGTTTTCTGTTTTTAATTTTACCCCAAGTGCGGATTCTAGTTCTATAACCTTTACTCTCGCGTTTGATAAGATAGTATTTTTATTTATAATTCTAAAGCTATCATTATCAGACTGTTCATCGTGTTCATCATCTATCCTTCCTACTATCCCTTCCATAATGCTTGCAATTGTTATAATACCATCTGTGCCACCATATTCGTCTATAACTACTGCAATTTGGATCCTTTCTCTCCGCATTTTTGCCAATAAATCTATTAATTTCATTGATGGAGCAGCTATTATTGGCTTACGTATTATTTTTTCCAGTTGAAGTTGTTTGCCAGTAATGAAAAGTTTAAATAAATCTTTTAGATGCACAAAACCAATTATATCGTCGAGAGTTTCATTATAAACTAGTGTTCTCGTATGTGGGATGCTGTTATTAAACATTTGTTTCAGCTCGGCTGCGCTTGTACCGAGTTTTATCGCTTTAATATCAGACCTAGGGATCATAACATCTTCAACAGTAATACGGCTAAATTTGAGCAGATTTAAGAAGATATTCCTCTCTTCTATAGACATTCTATTGCTGCCGGACTTGGTGTTTTGAACTAAATTGTATATTTCTTCACCTAGGATGTTTTGGTCAAAAAATTTAGGTAATAAAAACTTTAAAATGAGTAGCTTGACGTTTGTGAACCACCCTATCTTAGAGGGTTCAGATGTAGTTTCTTCAATTTTAGAAGATGGGGGCATAAAAAACTTTTTTTAGTTAATAAGGTGATTCAATAGAGAGGTCTTTTAATATATCTATTTCTAAATTTTCCATAATATCTGCTTCCTGATCATTCTGATGATCATACCCTAACAAATGCAAAGCACTATGAACTAAGAGATGAATGAAATGATCTCTAAAAGTCTTACTTTGTTGTTGAGCTTCAGTGCTAATGGTTTCGTATCCGAAAGCTATATCTCCGAGATACATATAATGTAAATCTGGAACAAATTCAAGCAAATGCCGAAAATTCAGCTGTATATCAGGAAATGATAAAACGTTTGTAGCTTTGTGGTAACCTCGAAATTTGCTATTTAAATCTAGCATTTCCCTATCATTTGTTAATAAGATTGCAAGTTCGAATTCTTGTACCTCTCTGAGATTCTTATATCTACCAAGTATACCACGAAAAACTGTTTGCACTAATAGCTTATTTATAAATTTATGTTCCTTCCACCGTTTATCAGTTTTAAGAATTTCAACGCTAATTTTCATTATTTTATGTGTGACTTCAGATCAACTACTTCTTTTTGTAACTTTATCACTAACTCTCGTAGAGCTTCATACTCTCCTCTAGTAACGTAGTTGCCTCGAATTAGCTTATCTTCTAGGAGATTTGTGCAGACAGCTGCAGTATTGTCACCAGCTTTTTGCACAATATTTCCTATCCCTGAGATTACTTTAAATAAACTATTTGTTTTCATTATATTCTGCTGCTTTTATTTACAATATCGATAGATAAAGCATGTAACCCGCTATTAAATTCATCTTCTAAAAGTTTATTAATAATTTTATGCTGCCTTAATAGGCTCTTTCCTAGAAGTGCCTCAGAAGCTATTTCAACTCTGAAGTGGCTTTCAACAGTGCCGCCGGTGTGAGCAGCATGCTCGGCACTTTCATCGATTATTTTACAATGATGTGGTTTTAACACATCTAACTTATTCTTTATCCTGACTATTCGTGTCATTCTTATGTATGCTCTAGGATTTTACCTGTATCATATATTACTAGGGTTTTAGATTTTAGTAAATGTTATATTTAATTTAGACATGATGAAATTAGATACAAAAATAGATAACTTGCAATCAGCAATAAATAAGGCTAGAGAAGGCTACTGTTTGTGCTTTAGGATGCTAAATTATAGCGAATTAGAGTTGTTAATAGGTGAGGATGCTAAAATAATTGAAAAGCTCGATATTATACTTTCTCAAGTATTTGGCAAATATATAGACATTTATAAGCAAATTGAAATCGATAGAATATTGTTAGTTGTGCCTATCACTAACAAAGAGCTGGTTAGGGAAATGGCTTGCAAAGTGCATTTATTAACTCAGTTATATAGTGATGATACAGTAGTTGAGCTCTTTATGAATTGTTCTATAGCTAGTATTGCCTTTCCTAAGGTTAGCAATGACGCAACAAAAATTTATAATCTATTAAATTGGCTGTTATGTGATAAGGCTGACCAAAGATATTATCGTGAGTATGATCCCATGCAAGGGGATCTAGAGTCTATTCGAGAATCAAATATTAAATTAAATCTTTTAAGAAAATCTTTACGTAATAAAACGATGGTTTTCGCTTATCAGCCTATTATTGACCGCAAAACCATGAAGGTTCACTATTATGAATGCTTGTTGCGCATTCCTGATGAGGGCAATAATCTATTTTCCGTTGGCACAATAATCACAGACGCAGAGAAAAAGGGTCTAATTTTTATTGTAGATCAAGTAGTACTACAAATGGCAATTGTAGAGTTATCTGCTAATAAGGATCTGGTATTATCAGTAAATATTTCTAACATTGGTATATTAGATCCAGCTTTACTTACATTAGCAGAAAGTTTATTGCAGAAGCATAATATATCGGGTCGGTTAATAATTGAAATTACCGAGACAACATTGAATCAGAATTATCAGCAAATCGCAACTTTTATGCATAGATTAAGAAAATTTGGTTGCAAATTTGCGTTAGATGACTTTGGAGCTGGGTTCACCTCATTTAAGCAGTTACAAAATTTACCCATAGATATAATAAAAATTGATGGAAGTTATGTGCGTAACATTACTAGTGATGTACAAAGTCAAGATTTTGTATCAAG
>JAJZHL010000012.1 GCA_021804505.1 Pseudomonadota bacterium
AATACCCATTTCCAATATTTATTCAGAGCTTCATACGAAAAGTAAATATTACATATCATATGGAAGAATAATAAAGTAATAATACCCACTAAGTTAACTATCCCTTGGGAAAAAGCAGAAATCGTCGTTATCAAGAGTGAAAGCAGCATAAGATTCCTATTTTTGGTAAATAGGCAGATCAATACTGTAAGCGCAAGTAAAATATAAGTTAAATTCATATAATTACTCCTAAATTAGTTTGAGTATATTAGTCTAATTTTTGCTTAAAGTCCAAATACATATGTGTTATAGATCATGTAACCTAAGCTCCAACACCTACCGGTTTATATATAGAACCTAACACCTCTATATTTTCCTTTAATCCATTGAACAAATCGCTTAATATCTCTCCCTTATCATGCAATAAATCCATAAGTACTTGAAAAGTTTCAGGGTTGAAGCAACCTGCTATCCTATTTCCCTCTACTATACCAGCATGAGCGTTAGTCCAAACCTGCATTATTTCTGGCCCTATCTTTACAATCTGCTTTGCCTCTTCCCATAGCTGATCTACGTGGCAATTACTTAAAGCTTCTGCAAGCCTATTGATTAATGGACTTAGAGTTCTTACCATTCTTAGCGCATCACTGACCCTTGCATTATAGTGCGCAGTATCATAGCAAGTATCCTGAGTCTGAGCATACCACCTGGCATCATCGACTCGATTCCAAAGCTCCTTTACATCCAACTCAACAAGTTGTTGTGTAACATTAATCAATGGCGCTGGAAAACACTTAACAGCCTGTTCTGTAATGTTAAATACTGGCTTCTTTATAATTTCTAGGGTTTTAGCTGCCGCTTCGGAAAGTGTGCCTTGCAAAACTTCTCGAGTTGGAGTTACAATTTGCATATTAACAATAGGTTGTTCTACCACACGATCCGCCACACTAACTTCTTCAAATAGAAACTCTGACAGGAGCATATACAGGAATAATCCTGTTATAGCAGTAGCACACACAGCAATAAGAGCTGGAGCATAGTCTTTTACCACCTCTGGAAGCCAAGAACTATATTTACTATGAGCTATTTTGGTACAATTACCCTTAATTATTGTGTAGGTACATACAAAAGGTGACGTAACCGCCTTCCATGTAGTTTTTAGTAGACTTGTCATAACTATTTTCTCCTATTTGACTGTAAATTTTTATTCTAAATAATACCCAATTAAATACTTCTGGAATTTCTGAACTACAATAGATATTGGCTCTTTACTTCATATCAAAAATGGTACTAGGTATTTATAGGTAAAATAGCTGCATACTAAACCAAGAACTGTACCGATAATGACTACACGGTATCGTGGTGGAGAAGCAAGAGTTATAATAATACCTACTACTATAACAATTTTTTCCCATTCTTCCCTAGTATATGAGGGGAAATCTAGAGCAAGTACATCTGAAACATACAATAATGAACAGAACAAGAGAAAAGTTAGCTGCTTTATATAATGGCTCAAATACCTAACGGCAACTTTCCCCACATCAAACCTCAATTGGTCCAGTAGTTGAGCCATTAACAAACTGTTTGAGGTAAGGGTTATCGCTATGTTGAATTTCTTCTTTAGGTCCTGTCCATAAAATTTTCCCTTTATATATCATTGCAACTTCTTTAGCAATCATATACGCGCTATTCATATCATGTGTTATGGTGATAGTTGTGGCATTTAACTCCTCACGAACTTTAATGATCAGCTCATTAATAACATTTGCCATTATCGGATCTAATCCTGTGGTAGGTTCATCCAGAAACAAGATAGAAGGGTTACCACAAATAGCCCGCGCTAAAGACACTCGCTTTTGCATTCCGCCAGACAGCTCAGATGGATAAAGATTTAGTATTTTATTTGATAATCCTACAGAGTTAAGCTTAGCTGCCGCCAGTTCCTCTTTATCTTTGGTGGATAACTTATATAATCTTTCGGCAAAAAAAGTTATATTATCCTGTACGGTCAACGAATCAAACAAAGCTCCGCCTTGAAATAGAAACCCGACTGTTTCCATAAATTTAAATCTTTCACTGGTAGATAAATTGATAGTATCCAACCCATCAATCATTACGCTACCAGAATCAGCCCTCACCAGCCCTACTATCGTCTTGATCAACACCGATTTACCAGTACCAGATCCTCCAAGAACAACCATTGAGCTGCCTTGCTTGATATCTAGATTTATCCCTTCAAGGACTTGATTCTTACCAAAAGCTTTGTACAGTTCACGAATCTGAATTTTTGATATATTTTCTGCCATAATATATTTTATACCTTAAAAGAATAGCCCTGTAATAACGTAGTTAAATAGAAGTATTAAGACTGAAGAATATACTACAGCTACAGTAGTAGCAGAACCAACACCTTTTGCTCCTCTATCCGAATAATAGCCGCTATAACAACTCATTATAGCAATTATGAACCCAAACACTGCTGCCTTAACTAAACCAGAAATTACGTCTATAGGTTCTAAATATTTAAAACTATTTATTATGTAAGTAGTACTATTAAAGTTTAATTGGTAAACGCTTACCACATAGCCACCCATGACTCCAAGCACATCACCTATCAGAACCAAGCATGGTACAGTAATAACTGAGGCAAACACCCGAGGGAATACCAAGTATTTAATAGGATTTGTTGAAAGAGTATATAAAGCATCAATCTGTTCTGTAACTCTCATAGTGGCTATTTCTGCAGCGATGGAGGCTCCTACTCTTCCCGCAACCATAAGACCGGTTAGAACGGGTCCTAACTCACGTGTGATCGATAGTACTACTACTGTGGCAATAGAGCTTTCTGCAGAAAAACGCGAAAAGCCAGTATAGCTCTGTAATGCTAATACCGCGCCAGAAAAGAATGTAGTCATGGCTACCACAGGTAAGGAATAAAATCCTATAAATGCAAACTGCTTAACAATCATACTAAAATATGCAGGGGGTCTTAGAACGCTAGTAAATACTGATATACCAAATATCACGAAACCGCCTAAGCTTTCTGCTAAATTAATAGTCCGTTTTCCAAGTAAATTAACTAAATTAAATATCATTCTTATACACTTTTTTATATCTATTACCGAGCATAGTTAGTATTTCGTAACCAATTGTATCTATTATATTAGCTATTTTATCTGGAGTACAATAATTACCAATGATTTCCACTTCTTGCCCTAGGAAAATTTTTTCTGGTGGTAGATCAGTTACATCGATAGTTAGCAAATCCATAGAAATTCTTCCGACGATAGGGGCTTTATATTTATCAATATATACTTCCCCTCTGTTACTGAGAGCTCTGGGGTATCCATCAGCATAACCGAGCGGCAAAGTAGCTATAATACTCTTACGCTCTGTTTTATAAGTCATATTATAACCTATATAGTTTTCAGGCAACAATTCTTGCAGCTGTATTATTGGAGCAATTAATCTCACAGGGTTCTGCATAGGATTTTCCATCCCTACTAATGGATTAATACCATATAAAGCTGCGCCTGGGCGTGCTAAATCAAAATGATATTGTGGCCCTAAAAATATAGTACTAGAATTAGCAAGGCTCGCCTTAGCTTTAGGAAAAGCGTTTAAATAATTTTTGAACATTTTGAGTTGTTCGTGATTATATGGACTATCAGCTATTTCTGATGCAGATAAGTGGCTTGCTATATACTGAACTTCAAGTCCAAGCAGCAGATCAGGATTATCTAAGATGCTTTGGACTTCCTTAGCAGACATACCAAGGCGGTTCATACCAGTATCAATATGGATTATGCATTTCAGTGGTTTACCATTGGATAAAGCACATTCTTGCCATATTTCTACCTGCTTTAAATTATTTAAAACTGGGATCAAATCGTAATATAGAAACTCTCCTGTATCGTTATAGAAAATACCATTTAGAACGAATATATTTGCTGCATTGCCTAGGACCTTGCGCATTGCTATCCCCTCTTCCATTGATGCTACAAAAAAACTTTTGCAGCCATCATTTTGTAAGCTAGGAGCAATTATATCTGCCCCCAAGCCATAACTATTTGCCTTGACTACAGCCGCTACTTCTGCTGTATTACAAATATCTGAGAGAGTTCTATAATTAGAGCGAATTTTTGCTAAGTCTATTTCAAGTACACACTTTGCTTCGTTCATAAGATTTTAAACTGTTGTAATGCTTCAATAATAATTGGTTCTACAGATAGCACATGAAATTTAGAAGGTAAATTATTAGCTTCAATTGTATCCGTTATATAAATTTTTTTTATGCAAGAAGTTTGTACTAATTTCTTGGCTTCAGATGAGAGCACAGGGTGAGTCACAAAAGCGTCTACCAATACTGCTCCATTCTCCATTAATAAATTTGCCCCTTGATATAAGGTTTCCCCACTATCTATAATATCATCAATTATCAAACAATTCTTCCCTTCAACATTGCCTATTACCTTAGCCATATTAATCTTATTATCCAGGTCTCTAATTTTATTAATAACTACCATGGGTACATTAGAAACCCTCTTAATGGCTTCAGCCGTACGAACAGAACTGCCTGTATCTGGAAAAACAACTACAGTGGGCTTACTATAACCCATAATAATAGGAGCAACTAATGAAGCCGTATCCAAATTAACTATTGGGATAGAAAAAAGTCGCTCTAATGTTCTTGTGTGCAAATCGATGGTAACGACATTATCAACCCCTGCAGCTTCTAACAACTTAACAACCAGATGAGCAGAAACTGGAGCATAAGGGTAAGAATTCCTATCTTGTCTACTATAACCAAAATACGGTAGCACCGCTGTCACACTTTTCGCGTTGGCTCTTTTAACAGCATCAATTAATAAAAGCAGCTCCATTAGTCGGTCATTTGCCGGCCTAACAGTAGATTGTACTATGATAACATCGCATTGATGTACATTCTCAGCAACTTGTACCCTTGTTTCAGAATCTGCAAAATTAGTTATATGGGTTTCAACATAACCCACATGCAGCCTCAATGCCAGATCGCGGGCCAATTTCTGATTACTTAAGCCTGCTAGAATTTTGACAGTCATTCAAAAATAACTTAATACCTATAAGCTCTCTATGATTTCTTAGCCAGCTCTGTTAATAAAGTATCGAAGCCCTTCCCGCTGATAATATTTGTAAACTCCGATTGCTGAGATCTGATAAGACTGACTCCTTCAGTAATAACATCAGATACTTTCAATACCTCATTGTTATGTTGGTCTTTAATTTGACGAATCAAATAACTAACCTTTATATTGCCCTGACTATTCTTATCAATAATAGTCATATCAACCATAAACTCTGAATCAGTACGAGGATTGACTTGCACCACTTTTGCTTCCTGACCATTGTAGCTTTTTACTAAATCCGCATATGCCTTGCTAACGTAGCCTCCATATATTTTCGTAAATTGATTAATTTGTTCGGGAGTTAAAATTCTCCTGTAACTACCAAGTGTAAATTTTGCCATCCAATTTACATCTAGATTATCTAATATCATTTCTTTAGTTTCTTTTACCTTTTGTTCTTGAGTTAACGAATTGTCACGCAATATATCAAGACCATCTTGCACTAACTTATTGACATACTTATTTACTGACTCACTATCGGCAGCATTAACGGGTATGGATAAACAGCAAAGGATTAGTAAGGAAATAATTTTTTTCATAAATTTATACCTATTTAATTAACTTTTGGGCATTTAAAATTCTTAGGATAAGAAACCATGGATTCACGATTCTGTTGAGTTGCAGACCTAATTGTGATGTAAGGATCTGTAGAACTGTTCTCCACGTAATCCGTAAACGGTAAAAGCGCTAGCCTGGTATCTATCACCTGCATCCCCCAAGCTATCAACGCGAAATCTCTATGCGCATAATACATTATAGGATTAAACAAATCGCTTGTAAACACAGAACTTGTTATATCTCGTGCGTTAGTGCTGCCAAAAAATGGTATCACAAGGTAGGGACCTGGGCCTACTCCATAGTACGCGAGTGTGCTACCTAGAGTTTGTTTCTTTACCTCTAATCCAATTTTACTAGCAACGTCAAATAGCCCCCCTATACCAAAAGTAGTATTGATAATAAATCTCCATAGTCCTTTCATAACTCCGTCATAATTCTTCTGGAAACCATAATTGACGACAGTCACTGGGGTATTTAAATTATCTAAAAAGCTCGTGACTCTTGCTCTAGTGTAAGAGTTAGTTACCTTTTTATAACCAAGAACTATAGGACGCAACAAAAAGTGATCTAATATCGAGTTAAACACAAAAATCCTGCGATTTATCTGTTCATAAGGATCATATACCTGATTACAAACGTTAGTAGCCTCACCATAACTAAAATCTTCATATGCATCAGACTGCGCGTATACTGCAGTCTGGATACAAAAAAGATTAACTAATATTACAAATATTATTCTCCTCATTCCAAATCCTGTACTACTTTTTTGCATACAACCATATAGTATTTAGAATTTTTTTCTACATATAATTCTGTAGCATTTAATATGGTAAATTTAGTTTGCTTTATAGCGTTTTCTATATCCCCCACATTAAAAATAAATTCCTTTTGTATTAATGACAATCCACTTACCTGATTAATAGGTAAACAAAAGGCAAAATACCCCGATTTTTCAACTATTGAGTAAATATGCTTAAAATAACTATATAAATTCTTAGTAAAAGTTAACCCGCAAAAGCTTAGTACTATATCATATTTACTAGAGTTACTTTGTAAAAAACTTGGTATGGAAGTGTCTAATAACTGATTATAGATAATTGTGTTAGAGTAATTTTGAGTTACCGTTTTATTCATTCTTTCTGAATTCTCAACCCCGGTATAAGTAAATTCATCAGGAAATCTTTTTCTTACTTCATATCCTACTAACCCTACGTTACTTCCTAATTCTAAGATACTATAACTATCAGGTAAATCAGTAATTTGTTTCATTGTACTATTAACAAAGCTATAAGGCACATGTACTTTGTTATTATTTAGAAACTTATTTCCATAATATTGGGCTATTAAGTCTCTATATTGACGTTCTATTGCTGAAGGAACTTCTAACAACTGTTCGTAATCTCTTATAAACTCTCCTAAATGCGTAATATCAGCTTCATTGGCCTTTTGTAAGTGATATGCCGCTTTTTTGTAATTGTTTTTTAAAAAATAAGTCCAGCCTAGCCAATAATTCGCTTGATGATCACCCGGTGCAAAAAATCTATCGACCATAACTAGCCTTAATATGGCATCATTTAAATTATTCCGGTATAGATGTTCTACCCCCAGCTGAAAGTTAGTCTCCTTAATATGGGTTACCTTATATTTGAGATCCATAAAATAATTGATTATTCTCAGAGTTTTTTCTTTATACCAAGATGGGAAATTTACAATAAAGTCATAATAAGTCCTTTTTCTGCTTTTAATTGTGTCGACAATTTTGTAAATAGGCTTGAGAATAAACATATAATTATTAATACGAATTTGATTTTGAGTATATACTCTCATATAATGATGTACTTATCAAATGACTTTAATACGAAAATTTTAAAATAATAGGAGAATTTTATAAATTATGTCACTAATTTCCAAACGCTTAGAACGAATCAAACCATCACCCACTTTAGTTGTAATAAAAAAAACTCTAGAGCTAAAGAGACTAGGTAGAGATATAATATCTCTTGGGGCGGGTGAACCAGATTTTGATACACCTGATAATATTAAGGAAGCTGGGCTAAAAGCCATCAGGGATGGAATGACCAAATATACTAATGTTGATGGAATGGTAGACCTTAAGAAAGCTATCCAAAATAAGTTCAAACGTGAAAACAATATAGAATATGAATTAGACGAAATAATTGTTTCGAATGGAGGCAAACAGGTAATTTATAATTTATTTATGGCTTCTCTGCAACCTGGAGATGAAGTCATTATACCCGCCCCATATTGGGTTTCATACCCTGACATGGTAGCTCTGGCAGAAGGCTTACCAGTATTTGCAAATTGTGATATTAATAATAATTTTAAGCTCAATCCTGAAATCTTAGAAAGAATAATTACTCCTAAAACTAAGTGGTTAATTATTAATTCACCTAGTAACCCTACGGGGGCAGCTTATTCTTACCAAGAACTTATGGATATTGCTGAATTATTGCGTAAATACCCCCATGTAACCGTTATGTCAGATGATATATACGAGCATATTGTATTTGATGATTTCAAATTTTATACTCTCGCTCAAATAGCTCCAGATTTGAAGCATCGCATATTTACTGTTAATGGAGTATCTAAATCATACTCTATGACAGGTTGGCGGATAGGATATGGAGCTGGTAATAAATCTCTAATTAACGCAATGACTGTTATTCAATCACAAAGCACTTCTAATCCATCTTCTATAAGCCAGGTAGCTGCTATTGAAGCTTTAAATGGACCGCAGGATTTTATTAAAATAAATGCAGAAAATTTTCAGAAAAAGCGGGATTTAACCTTGTCTATTTTAAGCGACGTAGAGGCCCTTAATTGCTATAAACCGGAAGGCGCATTTTATGTATTTCCTCAATGCTCAAAGTTGTTTGGTTTAAAGACACAATCAGGCAAGGTAATCAAGAATAGTAACGATTTTGCTGAATACCTGCTTGAAGACTTTAATGTTGCCATCATCCCAGGGGTAGGTTTTGGTCTGGAAGGATATTTTAGGATATCATACGCCACTTCAGTACAAGATATAGAACAAGCTTGTTTACGTATAAAACAGGCCTGTAATCAATTAACATGATAAAAAAATTTTTAAAAAAAAGTAATTACACTCTTAGTACTGTTGTTAATTTATTATATGGTTATTTACAAGTTGTATATTTTACTACTCGCTGGCAGTTTATTCAGCCTGGTGATTTTTCTGCTCAGAGGGGAGTGATTTTTATATTTTGGCATAATAGGCTTGCTATAGGTCCAGGCATGTTTAAAGGCCACAAGGATATTTATGCCCTTATCTCTCCCCATTCTGATGGTAAGATTATTAGTAGTCTAGTAAACAAATTTGGTTTTGGGGTAATAGAGGGTTCAACAAATAAAAATTCGGTAGCAGCATTAAAAATTATGCTAAAAAAATTAGGAAATGGTAGCAATATTGTTATTACTCCTGATGGACCACGAGGACCCATCTATAAAATAAATAGTAGTATAGCTAAAATTGCATATAAATATAACATAGCCGTAATACCTGTTTCTTGTACTACATCTAGGTATTGGACACTTAATAGCTGGGACAAATTAATGATACCTCTACCATTCGGGAAAATAACCGTAAGAATAGGTGAACCGTTAATTTTCACAGGGAACGAATCTCAGGATGATACTAATTTAGTAAAAAAATTAATGGAGCTGAATTCTTAATGATATATTTGTATTATGTTATAAGTTTTCTCTTATTACCAGCGTATTGTATACTGCTCATTTTAAGAATTATTTCGCGAAAGGAAGACCCTTACCGTGTAGGAGAACGCTTTGCCGCTAGAGAAAAATATACCAAGACAAATGAAAGGTTAGTATGGTTACATGCGGCCAGTATAGGGGAATCCATGATTGCTCTTACGTTAATAGAGAATCTCAACACCATTTTTGCTGACAAAACACCTGCGATTAGATTCCTAGTTACCTCAACTAGCCTTTCTTCTGCAAGAATATTACAACAAAAATTACCACAAAATGCTATCCACCAATTTATACCGATAGACAATATAATTTTTGTTAAGAAATTCTTTAGAAATTGGCAACCGGATTTAGGGATCTTTATAGAATCAGAATTATGGCCTTGCTTTATTTACGAGGGGAAAAAACATTGCAAATTATTACTGTTAAATGCCCGTATTTCTGATAAGTCATTTAAAAGATGGCAAGGGTTTGCGAAGTTTTTCCGACTTATTACTAATAGCTTTAGCGAAATTATTACTCAAAGCACTACTGACTTTGCGAAATATAGCCAGCTTGGTGTAACTAACATACAAAATTTTGGCAATATTAAATTTGCTAACAAAAAGTTACCTGTAGATAAGCAGGAATTGGCAATTTTATCTGAATATTTAGCAAATAAAAAAGTGATAGTATTTGCCAGCACTCACTTAGAGGATGAAAATGTTATACTTGGTATAATCAAACCTATAAAACAACGTTATCCAAATTGTTACTTTATTCTAATTCCTCGTCATCCTGAAAGGAGAGAGGAAATAAAAAAAGCATGTTTGCAGTTAAATTTAACGTATAGTATCAGATCTGAACAAAATAAACCTGCTCTAACCGATGATCTGTATATTGTAGATAAATTTGGAGAGCTAGGACTGTTTTTCAGCCTTGCTTATATATCGTTTGTTGGTGGCTCGTTCGGGCAAGGAGGTCATAATGTACTTGAACCAGCCTTCTTCTCTAACTGTATAATATTTGGGCCTGATATGAGCAATATCGCTGACATTGCACATGAGATGCTTAATAATAAAGCAGCTGTTCAAATTAAAAATGAAAAGGAATTATTAACCAAAATAGAGTATTTTTTATCCGCGAAAGGAGAGGAAGAATCTAAACTGTGCAGGAATAATTCATTAGCCTTTGTACAAAAGAATACTCAAATTTTACATCATTATTTAGCAGTAATTAAAAAATATTTAATATAGAATGGATAATAAATTATTAAGCGCCAAGCATGTGGTATTAGTAGACGAACAAGATAATGTACTAGGTATAGAAGACAAGCTACAAGCGCATAATACTAATACTAAATTGCATAGAGGATTCTCAGCATTCCTATTTAACCAGGATAAAAAATTGCTGATTCAAAAACGAGCTACTAGCAAGAAAACGTGGGGGGGGTTTTGGTCTAATAGTTTTTGTGGACATCCACAAATTGATGAGACCTATGAACAAGCAGTAGTAAGACATGCCAAATTTGAACTTGGTATTGATATACGTGATATACATTTTGTTAGCAAATATAGATATAAATTTGCCGCAAGCAATATTATAGAGAATGAAATATGCCCAATATATCTGGTTGTGTCCGATGATATTGTAGTAATAAATGAAGACGAAGTAGAAGAAATAAAGTGGCTCTATTGGCAAGATTTCTTACTCTATATGAAGCAATATACTGAACAATTTACCCCTTGGTGTATTGAGGAATCCAGGTTAGTTGCAAGCAGTAGGAGCTTGTACCAAAGCTATCGCTGTTAAGGTTTAATTAACTCTTGCTTTAGAAGAAAATCTTTAAAATGCTTACCGATAAGCTCAGATCCATTCCTGTTTAAGTGATCATAATCACCATAATATATAATTTCATCTCTTTTCCCATAACATATATTTCCATTACAAAAAGCCGAAATAGGATCGTAAATTATTAAAGAAGGTACCTGTTGTTGCATCTTCCGTATTATCTGTCTATATTCTCTTTGTCTTGCATCCACTATATTTTTGTCAAGCAAGCAATTTGCTATACCTTTTTTCATGGAAAATTTTCTTTTCCTACATGTAGCAGGATCTATACCTAACTCTGGAAAATCTATTACAAATATTACTTTTTTACCTTTCGATAGTAACAATTTAACTATTTTTACATACCCATCAACAAATGCATCTTTATTAGATATTGTTGAAGAATTAGGATTTATAGGCTCTAATTTCCAATTATTCAAATTTGGATCTTGTTCTTCAATTCCAAAGCCTTTACCTGAAAAATATAGAGGACCCCTACTTATTAGTATTATGTATTCTATAGTATCATAACTTGCAATTACACTATTGATAGCTTGGTACAATAATTCCGTCTCTAGTATCCGCCCATCTTTTTGATGAGGCAATGGATTATAACTAACATAACCTAGAAGAGGCGGGCTACCTGCTAAATATACTAATGTTAAATCTAAAACGCTAGATAGCATAATATCATAGCTAAAAGATAAAGCATGACTATCACCTATTGCTAAAAATTTAGGCTTTGTGGTATTTGATGCACAGAATACATCCTTAATTCCTTTTTTTCGATTCTAGAAGAAGGAGATAAACAGCTAATCTCTTGGTTAAGGAAATTTTCATCTTGCTGAGGAAGTAGAGGGACCTTATTAATCAAATTTGCTTCTCGCCAACTATAGCCTCCCTTGACAAAAATATTATAAGATCCTATGGTTACTAATATAAGGCAAATTGCGAGAATTAAAACTACCTCCTTATTATTTTTTAAAAATCTAATCGGTTTTTCTACAAATTTATAAGTTATCCATGAAAAAATAAAACTAATGAATAAAATAAAGAGAATGACTACATTGCTAGGCCTTTGTCCTTCTAATATAATGCTAAAAGATAATAAAGGCCAATGCCATAAATATAGAGAGTAACTCATTAAACCTATACCGACACAGAGCTTATAAGATAATATCTTTTTGTTAATATATGCTTCTTCACCTGCACCTATAATTAATACAGTACCAATCACTGGTAAAACCGCGTACCAACCTGGAAAGGGATAAGATTTTTTTAAACATATAATACATAATATGTTTATAATAAATCCCATAAGAGCTGCCGTATCTTTTAAGATGCCGTCGTAGTGATCAGAACGATCTCTATAAATCACTATGTTAAAAACGTAATTCAACTTGGCTGACAGCTTGTCTAAGTTTGCTATTTTATTACTATAGGTAAAATAAGCTAATAAAGCTCCGCTTAACAATTCCCAAAACCTACACCAAGGGAGATAGAAAGCATTAGTGCTATTTTTACTTAAAGTATTAACGCATATGAAAAAGGATATTAGAATTAGGCCCGAGGTGACCGATATAATATTAAATTTCCTTTTAAATGCAAAAGCGAGTAGTAATGGCCAAATTATATAGAACTGTTCTTCGATACTTAAGGACCATAAATGCATTAGTGGTTTCGCATGAGAAGCTAGATCAAAATACCCTGCTTCTTTTGCCAAAATGAAATTTGAGATAAACAGAGTTCCAGTTATAGAGTGTTTAGCGAGTAAACTGTACTCTGTATCTGTTAGTGCAAACCAACCAAATATTAAAGAAGACGTGATGACAACTAATAAGGCAGGAATGATTCTTTTTATACGTCTTGCATAAAATCCATATAAACAAAAATCATTATTCTTAAAATTTTCAAATAAAATCAAACTAATTAGGTAACCTGAAATAACGAAAAAAATATCCACACCAACAAATCCACCATGGAAAATTTTTGGGAATGCATGATATAGCACTACTGCCATAATAGCCATAGCTCTTAATCCGTCTATATCGCGACGATACTTCATAAATACAACCCTTTTGCTGGTATAATAACTGCTAATACATAGCAAAACATTATAGTAATAATTGGGGAAACTGTATAGAAAAAACCATAAAGCTGCTTAAGCAACCGTAGAGTATGGCTAATTTTTGCTAGCTTAGAA
>JAJZHL010000142.1 GCA_021804505.1 Pseudomonadota bacterium
GCCATCGCCAGCACAGTCGCGGAATCCAATCCGCCGGATAGCAGTACCACCGCATTGTTCATGGTCAATGCCCCGCCGCGTTGTCCCACAAAATCTTATGCAACTGCACTTGCAAGCGTACCGGGAGCCGGTCGCGCAATATCCAGTCGGCGAGCTGTGTGGGATTCACCGCCCCGTGCACCGGCGAAAAAAGTATCGGACATTTTGGCGCGAGTTGATATTGTTCGATGATGGGTTTGAGAGCTTGTGTAATAGGGTGTGTAGGACTATTGATGTTTTGTATTTCAGTATATTTGGACATTTTGACGCCTTCACTATAGGAATACTACTAAGCCTTTACCACAAAAAAATTTATATCAATATAAGCCTAGTAAGAGCACTAAGCATTATCTCAATTTTAGTTATATTTTTAATCTACCCAAGCGTTAATAATATAGCACTAGAATATATATGTGTAATTTTATCTTCTGCTTTTTTAATATACGTAGCAACGTTAAAACAAAATATTTTAAATCCTTTATTTATAGGAAAAGTGTTACATTATATTGGGCGCCGATCATATTTTATATACTTAATGCACTTACTAGTAGCTTATATATCAAGAAAACCTTTGAATTATTTATTCTCTAGCATTGCAGTATATATCCCGCACTTAAACTATTTGATAAACAAAAATAGTGCCACTTTAACACACATACAAAATATTTTAATCCTATTTGTCATAGTGGGGCTATCGGAGTTATTTAATAAATTTGTAGAACAACCTTTTACCATAAAATATAAATAAAATTTAATCTTCTACGTGTAAATATTCTTACATTATTGAATTTATACCCCTAATAGGAATTAAAAATGAGAATGAAGATATTATAAGAGCCTTTCTAACTAGATTTTAGCATCTTACACTTGGACCATGAGGTTGCTGAATTAGTTATGGCTATTACGAAAGAGAAAAAGATCAAATTTCCAGCTGCGATTATATAGGCAAGTGCACATCGCCACAATTGCTTACTAATACTAGAAATACAAAAGATTTTTTCTCTCAGTCACCAGATATTAAAATCCCATATCATATGGCAACAGAGAGTTAGAAGAAAACCACTAGATTTAACTATTATAATAGTCTATCATGCATTTTTAATAATAGAAAATATCCATTCATTATGCAAGCAGGCCCATTAACAGAGAAAAAAACACATTTCCAGGAATTTATCTCTTTCATTCTTGTAATTCTCCTGGCCTTAGCAATCAGAACCTTTGTAATGGAGTTATTTTGTGTACCAACACCCTCAATGAAAGCAACTATACTCGAAAATGATTATATTTTTTCTACAAAATATTCATACGGATATAGCAAATATTCTTTACCGTTTAGCCCAGATATTATTAAAGGAAGGATTTTTGCTTCTGAGCCAAAGCGAGGCGACATAGTAATTTTCCGCCCTCCACATAATATGGATATAAGGTATGTAAAAAGATTAATTGGAATGCCTGGCGATAAAATACAACTAATTAATGATGTTATATATATTAATGACAAAGCCATCGAACGCACAGAGGTTGGAATCTATGTTAGCGAGGCAGGACAAAATTATCTAAAATACAAGGAAACTTTGCCAAATGGTGTCAGCTATTTCTCTTATAAATTGGTACAGCAAGACCCATTTTTAATGCACCCTCTTGCTAATACTTCCGTATACTATGTACCTAAAGATAGTTACTTTTTCCTTGGAGATAACAGAGATCAATCAAGAGATAGCAGAGTGGATTTAGGGTTTGTACCATTTAAAAATTTTATTGCTAAAGGGCAATTTATAATATTTTCTACAAGAATAACGTTATGGGATAATGATATAGGTTTAATAAATCAGGTACTCCGAATTGGAACTTGGATTAGATCCATTAGATTTAATAGACTATTCACGTCTCTTTATACGACACAATAAACATGAATACTTCCAAAGATCTGACTGCACCGGAAATGTTTTCCGCTGCTCCGCCAGAAAAGCTAGAAAGAAGGTTAGGATATAATTTTCATAATAAGAATCTTTTAATAGAAGCTTTAAGCCACCCCTCTTTAAGGCAACACAATGCAAATCAACAAAATTACGAACGCTTGGAATTTCTTGGAGATGCAATAATAAATTTTGTAGTTACCGAAATGCTATTTAACAATTTTGTAAATCACGATGAAGGAAAACTAGCAAAAATTAGAGCTTACTTGGTATGTAAAGAATTACTGTGCAAAGTAGCTTCTATAATTAATTTACCAGACTATATTATTATGACTCATGGCGAAGAGCTACTTGGCGGTAGGGAGAATTTAAACAATATTGAAAACACCATGGAAGCACTAATAGCAGCTATATACCTAGACAGCAATATTAATCAAGTCAAAGAAATAATATATAATTTATGGCATGATTTTATGTATACCATAAATTTAACCGATTATGACCCAAAGAGTACTCTGCAGGAATTAGCACAAAAAAACGGAGATAGTAAACCGATTTATCAACTTGTTAGTAAAAATGGCCCCGCTCATTTATCAACCTTTACAGTATCAGTAACACTAAATAATCAGAAGCAACTAGGTACAGGTAGGTCTATTAAAGAAGCAGAGAAAGACGCTGCTAGGCATTTACTTACGATACTAAATGGTTCGAATTAGCGTTTATTGGGTCACAGAATGTCATATTAGATCCTGAAGCGAAGTGGTGTTGTTGCATTGATAATTCCAGATACTTATCATCACGAGCACTGAAAGTAGCGTGGTGATCCATTCTTCTGGATTGCGCACGTAAAGCGTAGCTTACTCGCAATGACATGATTTATATTTAAATCATTAGCCATGCACCAACACCACTTATAACTAAAAATTCTTTGGATTGAATACAAAGTTAAATTCTTTCCATACCTGGTAACGAGCAGGATCGAGCCCCTGAAAAGGACTTGCCTGCTTAACAGCCCGAAGGGCACTGTCTGATAGGGCGCTACAAATACTGGCAGAGACATTGAGACAAATAGTATCGACAATGCTCACATCCTTTACACTACCATCTTGATTGAACGCTATATACAAAATAACTTGTGCTTGATCTAGGTTTTGTGCTCCTGCAGGTATATTCCAGTGTTCAGTCATTTGCCGCTCTATCAAAGATCTCTCGCTAACAGACAAGGATAATCGGTCATCGTACGGCCCTTTAGATTCTTGCAATTCGTTACTTTCTTTTGATCTTGCATGCTTACTAGATTTTGCATTGGTCCCTTCTGAGGATTGCTCCAAATTCTTTAATAAAGCGTCTAAATCATTTTTATT
>JAJZHL010000143.1 GCA_021804505.1 Pseudomonadota bacterium
AAACACTCATATACAAAATTTTCAAACCGCGATTAACTCGATTGGCATAGAGAAGTGCTTCGAGGAGTCGAGGATGATATTAAATCAGTATAGTGAAAGTGCATTTGGGTTTTTAGTATCCAAAATGTATAATAAAATTGCCGCTAAGGAGTGTACGTCTGGTCTTACTGAAGCTTTTCAATTGCTAGCAGAATATACTGTAACACATAAAGGTTGGCCAGCTTTGTTTAGTTCGCTAGATAAGATAATAGATCAGAAAATTGCTGCGCAGGGTGTGCAAAATTCTTATCAAGAAGATTATATAAAATATGAGTTCTATAAAAAAGGATGGCTTTCTGTGCCAAGCCATCAAAATCAAGAACTGGTGGCTGATACAATGTTTAACTTGTTGCTTGCCAATAAACATCTGATTGAATTACCTAAAGTCTCTGCAGGAATTGATACCACTTTATTAAAAAACTACCTTGCTGAGTATCATGAAAAAATTAGACCTATAGAAGCTGAGCGAGCAAAAGCGATCATCAGCGTATTAGATTTACGAGGCTCTAACTCTATTAAATCGACTCAAGAAGATGTCTCCCCTCCGGAACCACCAAAACTACAAGAGGAAGCGTTGGTGAACTCATCACTTCGTAGTCATGAGATTCCAAGTGATTTCAAGGATGTGCGTTCTAAAGCGATAGAAGCGATACGGAGCAATAATACCGCAGAATTTAATAAGGTTGTAGAAAAATTTTTCCTTAACCACAAAACGGATGGACAAATTCCGAAATTAAAAGCTGAGATTTATAGAGCTCTAGAGAGTAATGATGAATTGCTGAGAGCTCAAATCTCCTTTTATGATATTGAGAAAGCGGTAGAAATTTTAGGTAGTGAGTAAAAGCTTGCTATTTATATACCGTTTCTTAAAGAGTTGGCAATATATATATTACCAACTCGTGTGCCCATACGTTTATACTTAGTCTTATTTATATTTTGACAATTGCTGGTTTAAGTGATCTTGCTACCTTGGATGGTGAAGTAAGCGTCAGTCCCATGGTTATGGACAAAACTGTTCGACATTCTAGTGTTTCTATGTTACTAATTATATAGTAGGGTGCCTTATTTCCCCCTACTATATAATTTAAAAATTATATAGAAATTGTTAGAAATCATAATTAGGAGGTAGGATATGGCTAATGTTTTTCAGCTAATTAAGTCTATTGATAATTTAGATTATGAGTACAATCAAAACAAGTTTACTAAAGAAGACTTTCTTAAGACTAAAACAGAACTAGTAGAAGAGTTTAAGGCAGTAGTTAAGACCATTGGAATAGATAATGTAATAAGTAGTGTCCATGGATATACTCATTGGTACAAAGACAGTGCGTTTGATTTTATAGTGTCAAAAATGCATAACAAAATTAAAGAAAAAGAAGGAGTCAGCGGCCTTAGCGAAGCATATAAGTATCTAGTAAATGAGCTTGTAAACACAAAAGGAGTAGCAGTATTTTATGACTATTTAAATAAGGCTATTAATGCCAAAAACTCACTAGATAGTGAAGGCGTAAATCAAAAAGACTTTATAACATATGAATTTTATAAAGCTGCATGGCTAGCACGCCATCCAGGTCAAGATGAGATGGCTAATATAATGTTTAAATATTTATTAGATTCTAAATATGGACGTGATTTATCTGAAATTCCACCAGGGGTTGATAAAATATTATTGCAAACCAATCTTAAGGAGTACTCTGATCAGGTTATAGGTAGTAACCCTGGTGAAGGTAAGTTTGTCGCAAAACTTATAAGCACATTACAATCAAAAAGTCAGGTGAATCCAAACCAAACTTCAGCTGTTGTAGATGATTTTCCCACAGTACTGAATAAGGACTCAACAGTACAAGCACTTGGTGAGAAAGAAGAAAGTGGGGGAGACTCACAGTAAAAGTTAATAATTTTCTATGTATAAACAATTTCTTAAGGGGTGGACAGGCTTTCAGTCACTACTCCCAATAGTGCTGGTAGTATAGAATATATTGCCAGCTTTCTTGCTCAACACGGCTTTAGTATAGAGTGAAAATATTCCTACCGTAATAATAATTATTTAATTAATCTTGCTATCGTAGGAGCCATCATACAAGAGGCAAAGAGTTATACCTAAAAATCGTTAGACATTTTAGTGTTTTCGCGCTAGTAATGGAGACTAGGTTGTTTTATGTTGCCCTACAATATACTTCAAAGTATCACATTGGTTATAGGGTGATTATAAATCCTAAAGTTAAGGGCTGTGCTAGTTTTTACCTTGTCAGGTATACGCTTTAAAGATGTTGAGGGCGCAGTACAAGTTTTGGGTTATAAAGAACTAAAGTAGGAGTTAATAATTTTCTATGTATATACAATTTCTTAAAGAGCTGATTGGTTTTCAATCGGTTACTCCTCATAGTGCAGGTAGTATAGAATATATTGCTACCGTATTAGAGCAGCATGGATTTAAGTCGGAGATAAAAATATTTGGAGACGGGGATGAGAAAGTCACCAATCTCTATGCTGTTTACGGTAATAGTAAACCTAATATCTGTTTTGCTGGTCATGTTGATGTAGTACCAGTAGGGGATAGATCATTATGGTTGCATGATCCTTTTACAGCTGTGACTGATAATGAGAAGATTTATGGCAGAGGCACTGTTGATATGAAAGGTGCAATTGCCTGTTTTTTAGCTGCTAGTTTAGATTTCTTGAAGCAAAACCCAACTCCGAATGGTTCTATTAGTTTTCTAATTACTAGTGATGAAGAGGGGCCAGCTAAATACGGTACTAATGAGATGCTAAAATACTTACATAATAACAATAATGATAGTTTAATTGATCTTGCTATTGTAGGAGAGCCAACAAATGAGAACCAAATTGGTGATACTATAAAAATTGGTAGACGTGGTAGCATTAATTTTGATCTCCTACTACGTGGTCTAGCGGGGCATGTGGCGTATCCTATGAAGGCAAAGAATCCCATTCCATCTATGATGCAGATCCTGCATGAGCTTGCTAATTACCAATTAGATGAGGGGAATCAATTTTTCCAACCATCTAATTTAGAGCTGACCTCTGTTGATGTAGACAACGATGTTACCAACGTTATCCCAGGTAAAATTAGAGGTAGATTTAATGTACGTTTTAATAGTTTGCACTCTGCGGCCACTATTAGAGATATAGTCGAACAAGTAGTAGAACAATATTGTACAAAATATGGAATAGAGTACGAGTTAACAAGCAGGTCATCGGCGGATAGCTTTATCCAAGAGCCGGTGGAGTTAATTGC
>JAJZHL010000144.1 GCA_021804505.1 Pseudomonadota bacterium
ATTGCGCATTTGTCCACTGGTTGAGGCAATTTGATTCATCACAGTAAGAAGCGCAGTATCAATAAGATTATTAGCTACTAATTGTTTGGTTGTGTCTAAAAGATCGCCAGCAGAAAGAATTTTAGCTTTAGCTCTAGCTTCGAAAACAGCAGCTTCAGCAGCCTTCCTATTTTTTGCAAGATTACCTCCTCGGGCGATAGCTCGAGCTTGAGTACCAGAAGCCTTAGCAGGCTCAAAAATAGCAGCTTCAATTGGGTTCTGAGCATTCAAGGCATTAATAGCAGGCCAAAGTAAGCCAGCGGGTCCATGGATATCAATCTGAACAACTGCAGCTGCCACAGCAGGAGTTATAGGAAAAAGAGGAGTAAATCTCCCAGCAACTAATTGATCAGCTGCATTACCCTTACCAGCTAGTAATTTAGGGATAGTTATAGAAATAGTATTAGTTATACTTTCTCCAACTCTAATTGCTAATGGGGCAGCCCCAGGAGGCATTTCTTCTGCATGCACGTCTGCTCCAGGCCCAGCGAATGAACCATCAAAAAGTTTTCTACCGTTAAATTCAGCGGATCCAAGTGAGCGTAATATATCCTTGACACCGTCCTTATATAAAAGATTTAGTCTTTCTAAGGATTCTCCCTGAGCAGTATTAGCTTGAGCAATAATTTTTTTTAAGTTTATTAACTTCCCTTTGATTTCAATAAGGGTGGACTCAGCCGTTTTTAGCATATTTGTGCCATAGGCGGCAGCTTTAGAAACACTTCTTAATAATATAGTATTATCTCTTAATTTTGAACCGATTACATAATCAACAATATTACTTGGCCCTCGCTGACCTGAAGCTATTTGCTGGCCACTCAAGCTTAATTGCCTTGCAGAAGCTTTCATAACAAACCCTGCTGAAGTGCTGACAGGATTGACTAGATTAGCCACAATTTTCTCTTTAATTGATAGAATTATATTGCAAGTTATTATATTAATAGCAAAATTTTTGCCTAAAAACTAAGCTAGCTATTAACTAAATAATAGTTAATTCTTATTAATTTATATATCAAAAAAATGTATAAATGTAAATAATATAATTTTAAAACCTCTTTGGATTTGGAAGCCCCGCACAGTAACTCATAAAAGAATGGAGGATGAAGAAGAGAGGTAACTTAAATTGTGGGATAACAGGCTTATTGTGGGGGCACTCTTAGATAATCTTCTTTCCATAGCTCTCGATAAAGTGAGGGGTCAATATTGCCACCAGAAATAAGTACTAATATCTTTTTGGGACTATTTTGGGTCGCTAGCCATTTTTGCACGCCCACCATATTTAAAGCGCAAGAAGGCTCACAAGCTACCTTCAATAAATGAATTAACCAGGCAGTCCAGTAATATATTGAGTGCTCCTCAGCGAGTAAAAATCCGTCAAGCTTACTAAGATAATTAAATGTTCTGGGTGAAATGGCTAAAGTGCGTAATCCATCTGCTACGGTATTTGGTGATTCATTGAATTTAAATATTTTATTATTTTGAAGCGATAAAAATGCATCATTAGCAATCAGAGGTTCGCAGCCAATAAGCATACTAGAAGGAGAAAGTAATTCTTTCGCAAGATATGAACCTGAGATTAACCCGCCTCCGCCGCAAGAAGCGAAAATAGCATCAGGTTTAAAATCGAGTTGCTCTAGAGCTTCATAGCACATTGTCCCGGCGCCTGCTATAGTCGAGTCACTATCGGAGGGGTGGAGATAGTAAAAACCATTTTGGATATCCAGTTTTGCTCTATCTTCAGCTTCTTGTCTAGTATCTGTGTATATAACTTCTGCGCCGTAGTAAGCTGCTGCTTGTTGCTTTATTACTGAGGTATTTTTGGGTAGATATATTCTAGCATGAATTTTAAGCAACTTTGCTACCCAAGCAAGCCCAATACCATGATTGCCGGTGCTATATGCCGCAATCTTAAGAGGCATTATATTTTGTTCGTTAAGTTCTAATAAATGATTCAGAACCCCTCTTACTTTAAAGGCTCCAGTTTTTTGTAATGAATCAACTTTAAAGTAAATGTTAGCTTTTAGCATTTCATTCAAGGTTTCCGAATGAAGTACTGGAGTTCGATGAAGATATTTGCTAATCCTTAAATAAGCCTTCTTAATAGAATTAGGGGGTTGCAAGGGGAAGTTCATGGGCTGTGGGGTCAGATTTAATTTCATCTTAAGAATTTTAATGAACTTGCAAGGACTATATAATTCTTGCATGTAGTCTTAGTTGAAGAGTAGAGTGACATTTCATTTATATATCTTGAAAAGAGCATAAATGATATTATATACCTAACAATTCATACGAAGTATATAATTTTATTAAGGTTTTAAAATGTCTTATAAACAAATTCTGCCCCTCCTTGCCTTGCGAGATATAGTAATTTTCCCAGGGATTATAGCTCCTATATTTATTGGTAGGGAGAGATCTTTGAATGCCTTACTTGCTGCAAAAAAAACAGGCGATGGGCAACATATATTATTAGTGACACAAAAAGATCAACATCAAGAAGATCCTACGCCTGATGATTTATACAATGTAGGTGTACTTGCGAAAATGATCCAGACAGTTAAACTGCCTAATAATAACGCCAAAATCTTAGTCGAGGCAATTAATAGAGTAGAGCTACCTAAAATATTTGAGGAAGGCTCATTCTTAGCGGAATATAATATCTTACCGGATGAAGAAGTTGATGACTTAGAAGCTTTGGATATGTCTGCATTAAATGCCGTGCAATCGTTTAATGAATACGCGAAAAGCAATAAAAAAATTAACCCTGAAATTTTAACGGTGATAGCTGAACAGAAAAACCCAAGTTACATAACAAATATTATAGCTTCCCATCTGGCTAGCCCTATAGAATTAAAGCAAAAGTTACTCGAAGAAGTTAATGTTCTAAAACGAACTAATTTGCTTATAGACATTATCTCAACTGCAACTGTGCAAATGGGGACGGAGCACGTTGTACAACAAAGACTTAAAAAGCAAATCGAAAAAACTCAGCGCGATTATTATTTAAATGAGCAGATGAAAGCGATCCAAAAAGAACTTAGTGGAGACGAGGATAAATCTGATTTTTTTGATATCGAGAACAAGATTAAAACCCTTAAACTATCAAAAGAGGCAAAAGAAAAAGCAGAAAGTGAGTTAAAAAAATTGAAATTTATGAATCAGATGTCAGCAGAATCATCTGTGCTTCGTAATTATTTAGATACCTTGCTTGGCATGCCATGGGGTAAGCATAGTAAAAGTAAAATTGACATAAG
>JAJZHL010000013.1 GCA_021804505.1 Pseudomonadota bacterium
GAAGTCAAAACCAGAAGGAAGGTAGTTGATGGCGATATACTTTCTCTCACACAGCAAAATAGAATAAAAAGATCCGCTAGGCTATTCTTAAGCTATAATCCTAGATATCAGAATTATAATGTGAGATTTGACTTGGTAATTATCAGTCTATATGCTTTGCCTATAATAATTGAGGATGCTTGGTAGTTAGCTTAGGGTTGGCTCACTTTAGCTAGATAATATAACTATATATTATCCTTGTATATATTAATAAGTTGTATTATCCTGCCGATATTAGTCGTTAGATGGTGAGAAGGACTAATTGTTTTAAAAGTTGGACCGTTTTCACTAGCTAGTCGATCATGTCATCGCGCGCCACAAAGCGGTGGGCGTTCCAGTTTCTCTGAACTGCTTCGCTAGCTGTGTTGTTTCGCAATGACTAAAGTAAATAAACGCTATATATATTTCCACAACCACAATCTAAAATATTTACCTTACAAATGAAGCATTATACTAAAGTAGAGCAGCATTGTATTAACTTAGATAAATTAGGTGAACCAATTAATGTGCAGGTAAGGCATAGCATTAAGGCTAAACGTATTATTATTAAAATACATAATAAAAATGTCGAACTGGTATTGCCAAATAAGAATATTAATGCCGGATATAAGTTTTTATTAGAAAAAGAATCATGGGTTAGAAATAAGCTCCAAAGAGCTAACCAAGAGGATGGTATAGATTTAGATGCAGGTACTATCCCAATATTTGGAAAGCAACATTCACTATGTTATGCTGATTCGGTACGTAAGCATGTTAAAATCATTGAAGATGTAATTCACGTAGAATCCTTTCCGTACTATCACAACGAAACCTTAATAAAATTTTTAAAGGAAAAGTTATTAATAGAAATAATGAGTATAGCAAGTATTTTAGCTGAGCAGCTTAAGATACAATTTTCTAAAATCAAGATCACCGATAGTAAAACCAGATGGGGGAGCTGTTCGAGTAATTCAGTCCTTTGCTTTAACTGGCGGTTAATTTTTGTGCCAACAGAAATATTGAATTATGTAATAATTCACGAAATGTGCCATTTAATAGAAATGAATCATAGCAAATCGTTTTGGAATTTGGTAGCAGGTCTTTGCACGGAATATAAATATGCTAGAGCCTGGCTTAAAAGGCATGGGCCTAGGCTACATAGTTATTTATCCATTTAGCGTGGCCAAGCCTAGTTAAGTTCACAATATAAACTCATTGAACGATTGCAACAACTGATTTATAATAATCTACTGCAGTAATCGCTAAAATACAATCTTTAATTGTATCTCTAAATAGTATTTACATTATTAATTTTAATATTACTAATGCTTTTTTATGAATAAGGTAAATCCACCTCTTTCTTTTCTTTGGTCGGTCATAAGGCCTTATAAATACCTATATCTTATGATGATGATTGCACCATTTGCGAGTGGTATATATCCCATTATGTACAGTTATGCCGTGAAGCTGCTAATTGATCTATTCACCGAGAATCAATATATTACTTTAGCAAAAGCTTGGAAACCAATAGCAATGTTTATTGGAGCACAAGTTATACTTGATTGTGCATGGCGAGCCCATAATTTTGGTCAATTGAAATGTATGCCGTATATTTTGCAGAATATGTTGGATAAAGTGTGCAAGCATTGTTTTAATTTACCTTATACTTATTTTCAAAGTAATCTTTCTGGGGCTATTGTGGGAAAAGTAAAAGGTATTGGTGATAACTATTTTAAACTACATCAAGGATTAGAGTATCAGCTTAGTAAGCCATTATTAATTACCATATTTTCTGGCATTGCTCTGGCACTAACTAATATTAAGATATTTATTTTTGTGGTGCTATTTACAGTTATTTACTCACCTATAGCCTTCAGATTTTTTACCAAACTTGCTAAAATAGAACAGGATAAACAGGATTCGTGGTACTATTTATTTGGCACTGTAGCAGACCGTATTACCAACATTTTTATAATTTTTTCCTTTGCTACAAGGCAGCGTGAGTTACAAAAAATCCAGGATTATTATGACAACGTACACAACCCTCTCGTGATCAAATTTTATAAATACGACATAATTATCTCCATAATAATCTCTCTATTTTACTGGGTATTTTTAGTATTTCTCTTTTGCTATGTCATTCAGATGCGAAATTACGGTGAAATCTCAATAGGGGATATTGCCTTTGTGATGTCTCTTACTTTCATATTTTCTGAAAATTCTTGGCAAACCACAATGGAGATTAAAGATTTTTTGGAAGATGTAGCAGCTTTTCGGTCTGCTTTTACCATTATGCAAGTCCCTGTAGATACAATAGATATACCAGATTCAGCTGAATTAGAAGTTTCAAAAGGTGAAATTGTTTTTCAGAATTTATCTTTTAGTTATGTTAATAATAACTATGTATTTCGTGATCTTAATCTTTCTATTAAAGCAGGCGAAAAAATTGGTATAGCGGGTCATTCTGGAGCTGGAAAATCGACCTTAATATCTTTATTACTGAAAAATTTTAAAGCAACAAAGGGTGATATTATAATTGATAACCAAAGCATTTATGCTGTTACAGCAGATAGTTTGCGTTCTCAAATATCGTTAATCCCACAAGATATAATGCTATTTCATCGTTCGATTGGTCAAAATATTGGATATGCTAAAGAAAATGCAACTCAAGAGGAGATAGAAAATGCAGCAAAAGCAGCAAATATCCATCAATTTATTGAAACCTTACCAGAAAAATATGACACTTTAGTCGGGGAAAGAGGCGTTAAGTTAAGCGGAGGGCAGCGTCAGCGTATTGCAATTGCAAGAGCCATTCTTAAAAATGCACCAATTCTGATTTTAGATGAAGCAACTTCTTCTCTTGATAGCCATACAGAGCAGGAAATTCAAAAATCCATCAATACAATGCTTGAGGTAAATAGCGCAACGGTAATTGCTATAGCACATAGGTTTTCGACTATAAAGCATTTGGACAGAATCGTGGTAATGGAAGATGGGAAGATTGTAGAAGATGGAAGTTTTGCCGCACTGCTTGCAATACCAAATGGAAGATTTAAAGACCTTTGGGAACATCAAGTTGGTGGAATGGTGAAGTAGTGTTGGTATTCAATAGTTTGTTAATATAAATTGGTGTCATTGCGAGAAGGTATAGCCGTCAAAGCAACCTAGAAAACTGGTTCGCCACGCCACTTTGTGGCTCGCGATGCCATACTCAGATTAATTAACAAAATAATGAATTACCTTAAAAAATAAGTTGTCATGAGCAAGGGAAAGGATTACTTCCATGGTAATTAGGATAATAATTATCCATTCTAGCCTTGTCGAGTGCTTGTAATTGAGCTCATTGGTTAAGATATTGTATAATTCATGAATCATATTTAGTCTGTGATTCATGATATCTTGTCTAAGCTGAATATCTTGAAATTCTGCGGTCATTAAGTAAAGTGGCTCGTAGCTTGGTCGTCTCCAAAAAAATTCTGGAGTGTCAAGTATATCGCTATGTAGATTAATCGAATATCTTTCATTA
This sequence comes from Pseudomonadota bacterium, assembly GCA_021804505.1. GTDB lineage: Bacteria > Pseudomonadota > Alphaproteobacteria > Rickettsiales > Rickettsiaceae > Tisiphia. Next base: position 3,545 of record JAJZHL010000013.1, read on the forward strand.
AACAGAATACCAATTTGCTGTGATATTTCTTTTTTAGACAGTGATACACTACCCGTTCTAGCTAACTCTTGTTGAATAGGGGTAGTTTTTACTATCAGGTTACTGACAGATTTTTCTAATACACTAAGTTTTACTGACTGTGCTAAGGCATGAGAAATAGACAATTTGACGAATGTTGACTTATCAGCTAGAATGATCTGGTTTTTTTCTTCGTCTATAAAGGTTTTTTCAGCAGTTTGGTCATAGTCAAAGTAAATAAAATCAGATGCAGATTGACTATTTTGTGAAGCAGTATAACCAAGTATATCTTCGAGTATCATCTTTTCTGCGCTTTCTTCTGCTCCCCAGATAGTTACGCAACCAAAGGGGAAAAAGAAAACGTCAATAGGTGAAGTGTCCTTTCTTGATTCTTTTTGTATATATAACACATCATCGAAATGCTTTGGCTCAAGACCGATTCGATTTAGATTTTTTACCAAATCTTGCATTTGGTATTCTGTCGCAGTACAGTAAGATGAACATCTCATAAAAATATTAGGACTAAACAATTATTGTATTAGAAGTAGTATAGTAGTTATAAAACGAGTAAAGTCAATAAAATATAAAGTGGAGGCATGGAAATATGCATGAAATATTAAAAGATAGAGTAATTATTGAGCTTGCAGGCAATGATGCGCTAGGCTTTTTACAAAATTTAATTACCAATGATATTAAAAATAACGTGTATTGTTATAGCTATGCGCTTAATAGTAGTGGAAGATATCTATTTGATTTTTTTGTCTTTCAAGAGTCAGATACAAAATTTTTAATTGATGTTGATATAAATCAGGCAGAATTATTCCAGAAACACTTAGTGTTGTATAAACTTCGTGCTAAAGTGGAAGTAAACGACGCACGTCAGCTATATAAAATTGCATATTCAAAGGGCAAGCTTCAATTACCTTACGTAACTTCTAATCAAGATCCGCGCTATAATAAGCTTGGCTTTCGCAGCATTATAGATAGAAATACCGTGTTATCAGACGAAAATAAAGATATTTATCTGGAAGATAAATATCTTTACGCAATAACCGATGGTTATGACGACTTAATTTATGAAAAGTCGATACCTATTGAATATGGTGCTGAGGAGCTAAATGCCGTGAGCTACACTAAAGGATGTTACATAGGGCAGGAGCTAATATCGCGAACCAAATATCAAGGCATGGTAAGGAAGAAAATATTTAAATTATCTTTTGATTCTACTATGGACTTAAATGTTTCTAAGAATGATGAAATTATTGCAATTGATAAGAAAATAGGTAGGATATGCTCATTTTATAAAAATATAGCAATAGGCTTAGTAAGGGAAGAGGAGGTAGCACTCTTACCGGAGCTCGTTGTTACGGTAGGGGGGCATACGGCTTCTTTGTCTGTACCTCCTTGGAGAGTGTGAATAGAGGAAATAAATAATTTAAAATGACATGAAACTATTGGGAGTGTATATTGAAACTAATAGTGAAAACCTCAGTCATCATGAGCCGCTGACAAGCGGCGTGGTGATCCAGTCTTTCTGGATTGCTTCGTAAGTTGTACTTACTCGGAATGACACGATTTTGTATTAACCTATAATTATCCACTTAATGCACGAACTAATAAGAATTGGGACAAGGAAGAGCCCCCTTGCTTTAGCGCAGACTGAGTTAGTAATAAAGCAGATACAGATTCATTACCCAAAGATAGAGTGTGAAATAGTACCAATCATCACTTCAGGGGATCTAATAAAGGATAAAGCATTGTATGATATCGGAGGCAAAGCTTTATTCCTGAAAGAGCTTGAGAACGCGCTTATCAACGGAACAATCGATCTAGCAGTGCATTCACTAAAAGATGTGCCTGGTATTCTTCCAGCAGGACTCAAGATTGCTGCTATGCTTGAGCGAGAGGATGCAAGAGATGTATTTGTAAGCACAAAATATAAATCAATAGAAGAGTTGCCTTCTGCTAGCATAGTTGGCACCTCTTCAGTACGTAGAAAAGTAATAATACAGAGAAAAAGGCTAGACTTACAAATTGTTACTTTTAGAGGAAATGTTGAGTCAAGAATCAACAAACTAATGATAGGTAAGGTGGATGCTACAATTTTAGCATATAGTGGCCTTAAGCGTCTCAATTTATTTAATCCCCAATATTGCCATTTGCTTGATACGAGTCAAATGCTGCCAGCCATAGGGCAGGGTGTGATCGCTGTCGAAATAACAGTGAATAACAATAGAATACAGGAGATATGCAACAAAATTAATCATGCACCAACTTGGCAATTACTACAGGCAGATAGAGCTTTTTTAGAGTATTTAGATGCGGACTGTAGAACGCCAGTAGCGGCATACTCCAGATATATAGATAATAAAATTGGCACCGATTTCATGCTTGCTAATTTTGAAGGAAGTAAGATGTTTTTTCACACTGAAGTTTCAGAACCCGCAGACTGTAGAAATTCTGGGATAAAGGCTGCAAAAGCGCTGCTTAAGAAGATGTAGTTTTCAGCATGTTACTATGCGCCTTTAGGTGTAGCGGAATGTCCTGCAATTTTCTATGGAATTATCTACATAGTTCTGTTAATATCGTGCTCGCCGAAGAGAAAGATAGACACAACAAAAGACTGATAAAAAACCACTTTACCCATAATAGTTCTTTACCATATTTGAGTTAGCTTAATTATTTACTGTCAGCACCACATAATTCTCAGAGATAACCGGAAAAAACTGCTTATTAAAAGGAAATAGCTCTTTTTTGCCGCTATCTAGAACTTTCACTTCAATAATATCTCCAGCACCAAAGTTAAAAATACCAGTAATTTGCCCTAAAGCCTTTAAATTGCTATCTACTACTGGGAGACCTTTGAGCTTCTCTATATAAAATTCATCTTCTTCTAAGTCTGGTAGGTTTGTAGCTTCACAAAATAGCTGGCTCCCTCTTAGCTCATCTGCTGCATTTCTGCTGGTGATATTGTTAATCTGACAAATTAGCTGTCCCTTTGCATTTTCACTAACTAATTTAAGGGTAGTATTTTCTTTTAGAGCATTTACTACCTTCATTTTAATGATATTAGTGGCAGGCTTGGTGAAGGATTTTATGCAAACACATCCTTTAATACCATGGCTTGAAGCTATTATGCCAACTAGAATTAAGTCCTCTTTAGTGCTCAAAGTGCTAACTCCTCTTGATTTTGTGGTTGTTGTTACACAATAATAGTGACTTTTATATAATATTTTTATAAATCTCTGCTAAACACTTAGGGCAAAGAAATTATTTGGTATAATGTAGTTGTTAAAGCGATTGTCTTCACGAGCCGTGGATACCGCGGCGTGGTGATCCAGCTTTCTGGATTGCTTCGGCATTAATCTGACTCGCAATGACTATGTTAAAAATTCTTCTTATGATAAAAAAAACAATTACATTTTCTGCAGCTATTATTCTAATACTATTTTGCGGTCTTTTCTTTGTAACTCACTATGTGAGTTACGATACTGCTACTAGTCATTTTGCTAAGGAGTTGCATCTCTCTCCTACAAATATAGCAAAAATTAAAGTTGTTAAATTTCCTATACCATATTTGAGTATCAATTATATCAAAGAAGATGGGCATATGGAACTCAAAAATGTAGAGGTTCATTTTTCAGCATTATCCTTATTAGCGCTGAAACCAAAGATCAGTATTGTTAGGGTACGCAGTGCTAAAATATATTCGGATGAAGAATCATTTAACATTACTAAACATGATCAGGTGATTGCTAAGTTTATTAGAGAGGGGATGCTTGATATTGATTTTAATGTAAAAAACTTAATGATTTTAAATCAAAATAATCAGCCCATTATCACTTTTAAAAACTGCCTGCTACATAAGAACAATATTTTGGCGGATACGAGCTATTTTCAAGGAGAGCTTGCTGATATAGGAAAATTGTCAGGTGATTTTGTAAGAAAAAGTAATCAAACAGAGTTTAACTTTACAATAAATAATGCTGATTACGATTTTCATTTAACTGAGATTTATACAGATTCAAAGCTTTCCAGCGGAAAAGGAAAATATGTAATAAAAAATATAGCAAGTTTATTACATCAGCTTATACCAGATTTAGATTTGCTGGCTAGAAGATTTAAAAAAACGGAAACAGTTAATGTAGGATTTGATATTGCTCTTACCTCGCAATTAATAAAACTAGAAAACCTCACCATTGATTCTAATTTTTGTACTGGTAATGGGGCAATTAACTTAAGCAAAAATACAGGTACCACAAGTACAATAACATTGCATATAGACAAAATTGATATGAGACCTCTTTGGTCTACAACAAATGAGATAAATAAGTTAAATGATTCAGCACATGGTATAAGGTTCATGTTTGGTAATAAATCAGTTATTACTAGCATCCTAATTGATCAAATAATACTGAATAATAATGAAATTATAAATCAGACTAAACTTGCTTTAAAGCTAGATCAAGGTATTTTTTTGGTAGAAGATTTTTCTGGGATAATTAATTCAGGTGGTAGCTTTAAATTTATTGGAAAGATTATGCAAAATTCTGTGCGCAGTGTATTTGATGGAAGAATGCATTTAGAGCATAGTGACCTAAATTCTGTCCTTAAGACGTTAGGGAGTAGCGATGCTACAAGTGGTGTCGCTACTCCTTTTACTTTAAGCTCAGATTTAAAGTTAACCTTAATAGATATATATTTACAAAATCTTTTACTGCAAACTGCAGATACCACGGTATCTGGTAGTATAACTACTAGATTTATAGGCCCAATGCCTCAAATTATGGCTAGTCTAGAGTTCTCGTCTGTGGATTTAAGTAAAAATAACTATCCTATATTATCACCAATTGTAGATTTTACCAAAAGTCTGTTTCAAGATATGAAAAATCACTCGTATCTTAATAAATATATCCCTCTTAGGACTGTTTCCTTTTTAGGCACTATAGATATGCATTTTAATGACTTAGTAATAGGAGAAGCCTATTTAGGCAAAGTGTATATGCTGGCCAATATATCACCTGGAAATATTGAAATTAATAATTTGGATATAAGAAAAGGAGACGACTACTTTAATATTAGTGCTAATTTACTCGCAAGCTCTATCAAACCTAAATTCACAATTAAAATCAATGATGGTGTGTTAAATACCGATGTGATGACTCCTAAGACCATGCTTGATTTGAGAAGCAAACTCTTAAACGATTTTGACTTGAATAAAATTGATTTAGATATTAATTGTAACCTATCAAAAATGTCATTAAACACTTCTTTAGTGCTCCAAAATTTCCAAATTTCTTTGGGAAATGAGGGAAATTTATTTACCTTACATGAGATCAAAGGAGATTTTCTGTCAGGAAAATTGAAAGGGGCAGGCAATATAGTACTTAAGCCGTTTAGTATTAACTTAGTTTATGCATTAAATTCTATCGATTTAGCAAAATTGTCTGTCGCCTTACCTAAAGGGTGGCTAGATACATATGGTGGTTTTAGTATCCACGGTTCTCTTTCAACTACTGGTGACAGTCCAGAGAAATTATTATATGAGCTTAATTCTAATTCAGAGTTTCTGATAAAAAATGCGAAACTAAACAATTTTTCTGTGGATGAGTTAGTAGGGAAAATAAACACAGTAACCTATAATAAAGATTCGTTACAAAAAGATCTGGATCAAGCCATAATGCAAGGGAAAACAGAGCTTTTAAATATGCAAGGTAAGTTACAGTTAAAAAACGGGATTATTAACATAAAAGAAGCCTTGTATAATACGCAATATACAACTGGCTCAGCAGCTGCAGCAATAAATATTTATAATTTTGAAATGGCACTTACTTCAATATTGACATTTTATGTTAAAGATTTTAACTCTTCTAAAAACGATACAATAACTATCAAGGTTAATTCTATGGGGAGTATTTTTGCTCCAAAAAAGACTATAGATGCTACTGAATTACAGAAAATTTTAGATAAAAAGGTGTTGAAAATGCCAAATGTTAATAGCAAGTAGGCTTGACAAAAATGTCTGAGGGAAGTATTTTTTACGTTTAAAATGTTTTATAGGCTTGCACTACGGGATAATTATGTTTTATCTTTAAGGTTGCATAGTGAGTTTTTGAATATACAGAAGTGTTATGATTATGTTAAAGCGATTTTTGTTGGTCTATTGTATTGCCCATACTATGCTATTTACCTCTGGTTCTGCGTATGCTGCTAAAAAAAAGCATATACCATTACCTATTCAAACTAGTCTCGTGGTTGACTCTAAAACCGGAAAGATCCTACACGAAAAGAATTCTACTATAAGAATTTATCCAGCTTCTCTCACTAAAGTAATGACTCTGTATTTATTATTTGAATCAATTGAGTCAGGCAAATTAACAATGAATAAAAAATTGTATGTTTCCCATAATGCTGAAAAACAGCCGCCATTGAAGCTTGGAGTAAGAAAAGGAGACTATATTACTGTTAGAGAGGCAATATCTGCTCTTGCTACTAAATCAGCTAATGATGTTGCTGTAGTAGTTGCAGAGAATATTGCTGGTTCAGAAGCAAAATTTGCAAGGTTAATGACCAAGCGCGCACATCAGCTTGGCATGAAAGAGACGCAGTTCAGGAATGCTTCAGGTTTACACCATCCGATGCAAAAAACTACGGCTAAAGATCTTGCTAAATTATCTATCGCTATCAAACGAGACTATTTACCATATTATAAATATTTTGCACAAAACAGTTTTGTCTTTAGAGGGAAAGTAATCCGTGGACATAATAGAGTTAGTGAAACTTATGAAGGAGCTGAAGGCTTAAAGACAGGTTTTACTTGCCCTGCAGGTTATAATTTGATTACAGCAGCGACAAAGAACAAAGTATCATTAATTGGGGTGGTAACAGGTGGTAGGACTGCTGCATCACGTGATAAGCAAATGGTTCAATTATTGGATACGCACTTTAAACAAATCCAAGGTGGTACGGTTGGAACTAAAATGGCGCGTAAAACTACAACATCTAAGCCTACCATGTCAAGGAGTAATAAAAAACCAATTATGGTTGCTATTAACACAAAGGCAAAAAAATAAAATTTAAATTGCTAGTCAGGTAAACTATGAAGAAAATTGCTGTGGTGCTTTCTGGCTGTGGTTATCTTGATGGGGCAGAAATTTATGAAGCAGTTTTCACCTTATTAGAGCTAGACAAGCATAAAGTTCAGGTCAGTATTTTTGCTCCTGACGAAAACCAACATTATGTAATAAATCATTATACTAAAGAACAAACTACTGAACAACGTAATATCCTAGTAGAATCGGCACGTATTGCTCGTAGTAAAATACAGCCTTTGGATAAGTTAAAAGAGGATGAGTTTGATTCGATCATATTGCCTGGCGGATACGGCGCTGCTCTTAATTTGTCTAATATAGGTATACAAAATGAGCATGGCGCAGTATTAGATTCAGTAAAAAAAGTAATTGTGCAGTTTTATAAAGCTTCTAAACCTATTGGTGCGATGTGTATTGCTCCTGTGATTCTTGCTTCCGTATTGAAAGAGCATAATATCAAGGTTACTTTAGGAGAGCATAATGGGCTGCTTGAAAAGCTAGGTGCTACTGAGCAAGTGTGCCAAGTGCAAGATATTGTTATTGATAAAGCTAATAAATTAGTGACTACCCCTGCTTTCATGATTAATGCCCCTATAGCAGAAATACACAAAGGGATCAGCAACTTAGTTATTCAACTGTTAAGTATGCTGGGTTAAGCGCTAGGGTTTTCTTACTTATACTTTTTAATCTCATTCCCGTCTTCTTTGGTGTCATTTCTGCCTTCCTATGTCTTTCCTAGCGACGGCAAGAATCTAAGAAAAGTTTATGAACCTTTACAATTGCGAAGAGGCATTATTGCCGATGAAGCAATCCAGAAAACCTGGATTACCGCGCCCCTTGGTGACTCGTAAGGATTATACCTTAGCTAGATCGGATAGAAATTTATTCCGGACGTTAGGAAGTCGTAAGTGAAGACATATAAGATTACAAAAGTAACATTTAACTAATCCCCTCACTTTTCTAAAACCACTAATGTGCCATAGAAACAATACTCTACTATAAGCTTCTTTTTATATGTCCTATTAGGGTTGACAGACCTAGAAATGCTATATAGCTTTTATTTATAATATTATTCTATGTAAGTAAAAGGAACATCTATGGCTCAACAAAGTAAACAAAGAAATTTTTTATCTATTGCACTTGCTACTGCTTCTGCTGCAACATTAATGCTTGGAGTAAGTAGTAAGGCGTGGGGTGAACCTGACGTGCTAACTCCCGAGAGCACGCCTACGAACTTTGCTGAGATCAATTTTCTTGTTAATAACGGCCCTGACACCCGCGCTGTAGACGATGGAGACTCTGTACTGGGCATACCAGACCTTAAGCTTAACGCAGATATTTCTAAAACAATCACATTCAATAGAAATGGGAAGACAAATATTGTTCTTGGAGTAGCTGCTGATATGCTGGTATAGCTGCTGGTACTAACGGTGCCCAAGATGCAAAAATTAAGGCAAATGGTGACTCAACTATAGTGCTTGGTAAAAACAATATATCTACTTTCGCTGCGGAAAACGAACTCGGAGATTATAGTGGGTTAAAAGAAGTTGATTTTAATAGTACAGCTACCACTTTAAGTATAGGAACAAATCAATTTGGTACGAGTAGCGTACCTGGTTCCTCTGCAGTGGCATTTGCAAATACAGGAAGTACTATTCAAGGTATAGTAGAGATAAATGCTACAGGTGTGCAATTGACACAAGATCTCAGTTTAGTAAACAAGTTGAATGTTTTAGACGGTGCAGATGTTACTATAACCAACACTAGCCTAAATCTAGGTGGAACAAATGCTGCTGTAACATTAAGTGGTGTTAATGCAATTCTTAACATCTCTGAGGGTGTAACGGTTGCAACACCTATTAATGCTGCTAATTATGGCAATGGTATAGTAAACTTCAAAGATAATGCAAATGTTAACACAGACTTTGGTAGTTCTACAAACCTGTTAGGTCAAGTGAATATAGCAGATGATAAGATTCTAATATTTTCCGGCTCTTCTATTAATGCTACTCAGTTAGCTATTGGTACCGCAAATACTTCTTCTGCTGTCCTTTCTTTGGTAAGTACTGGGAATGTAGTAATACAAGGAAGTGTGACAGGAGCTACGATAAATGCAACAGGTATGATAGCTGATAAAACTTTAACGATATCCGGAGAAATCGGAGCAAAGAATAATCCACTAGCTGCCTTATTAATAAAGGGTGCCAGCTTAACCCTTAATACTCCAGATTTTATAGTTAACTCTATTGATTTTAATAATGCCGCTTCAACCCTAACACTTGGTGGAGAAAATTATGTATTTGGTAGTATGGTAAATGAAGGTAACGTTGATGTTATTAACAATACTCCTACAGGAAATAAATTTATTATTTCTGATACAAATGGTAATGTAAAAACATTTACATTTAATAATGATATTCAAGCAGGTTTTATTGCACGTAATAGCGACACTATTTTTGAAGCTGCAAATGGGTTTGCTAATAGTGCGGATGGTCAGGTAAGCATAGTATTAATAGCAAATAATAACCGGACGGTAACTTTAGTAGGAGATATAGGAACTTCTACTTCTTTTTTCAAGCAACTTATAGTAAATAAAAACACCTCTGCCGTATTAACTGCCGATGCTTATTT
>JAJZHL010000014.1:0-8387 GCA_021804505.1 Pseudomonadota bacterium
AAACATAATACATTTGATTCGAGAGGTAAAATCGCCCCCCCTGCTGATAGATTATAAGCACTGCTCCCCGCTGGTGTTCCAACCATAGCTCCATCAGCCACTAGCTCACTCATACGTTCTATATCATCTACTTTTATTTTAAATTTAGCTGCTTGGTTTGTTTTACGAAATATTGATACTTCATTAATTGCTAAAGCAGTTGATACCTTCCCATTTACCCCTTCTACAGTCATTTTTAATGGATGCAAGTTAGCAGCTACGGAATCTTGTAAATGATCTATCAATTGTGTAACAATAAGCTGGTTCATCAAAAAGCCAATATTACCAGTATTCACTCCATAAAATGGAATACTAAGATCCATAAACTTATGTATTGCATGCAGCAATTCACCATCTCCACCTACTACTACAATTGCATCCGCATTTTCAACCTCAACAAATTGGTATAATTCTTTAAGCTCTTTTACCAGTTTCAAGGACTTAGCAGAGTCGTTATGTACTAGCGCTACTCTATTCGGGTCAATTTTAACTTTTGTAGACATAGGTATAATAAATGATTAATAGTTAATACTATACAGCACGAAGCGATTATATCACTTAAAAAATGCCCTCCCATGAGAATACGACTTAAGCCCACTAATGAGCCAAAAAATAATGCCGTGCAATATATTCTTGAAAAAAAGGCAGGAAAGATATAAGCAAAGCTAGTTAAGCTATACGCCATAGCCGCGTGCCCTGATGAGAAAGAGCAATTATGCAAACATTCTTTAGAGTACTGAAAAACACTAGTAAAATTCTTATTACCTCCAAAATCTTTGATTTGCGCTGGACGCGCTCTGCCCGAATTTTCTTTAAATACATGATTTACTAATAATCCAGGTCCTACTGAAATTGATAGTATAACATAGAGAATAGAATTAATAATTTTACGATTAAAAACTTTACTTATTACCACTAAGTACACTAAATAAAGTAGTACTAACGCAAAGAGAGATTTAGTCAGTATAGGAATACTCTTAAATAAGAACTGAACTATGAAATTATTTCTATAAATGAACCCTTCCCCATAGCTGTAAAAAAGGTTTGAAAAAGATATATCAAAATGGGGAAATAACATCAGCAATAATACGCTAATAGCTGAACTGAATATGCTCCCATAAATCAACCAGTTCAACTCACGAAATTTATTGAGCATATTAACCATAGACGGAAAGCTAAGAATGAGTTATAAAGAATTGAACAGATTATACACTAAATTAACATATAATATATAGAAGTTCCAATGTCATTCAACATTAAAAACCACAAAAATGATCTACTATTTGTACCACTCGGGGGCACAAATGAAATAGGCATTAACGTCAATTTGTACCACTATAAAGGGAAATGGTTAATGATTGATTGTGGTAGCGGCTTTGCTGACGACTATTTACCAGGCGTCGACATGGTAGTCGCCGACTTGAGTTTTATTGAAAAACACAAAAAGGATCTAATCGCTCTAATTCTCACTCATGCTCATGAGGATCACTTAGGTGCTGTGCAGTATCTATGGAATAACTTGGAATGCCCTATATATGCGACAACTTTCACTGCCAATTTCCTGAAAATCAGGCTAGGAGAATATGGTCTTTCTAAGACTCTCAAAATCCACGAAGTAAAGCCTGCAGCTAAAATAGACTTAGACCCTTTCCAGATAGAAATGGTTCCTCTCACTCACTCCGCTCCAGAAATGCAAGCAATTATGATACGTACTGAAGCCGGGAATATTTTGCATACAGGGGATTGGAAATTTGATCAAAACCCAATAGTAGGAAACAAAGCTGACGATGAACTATTAAAAGCTTACGGAGATGAAGGGGTTTTAGCATTAGTTTGCGACTCTACTAATGTCTTTAATGAAGGCAAGACTGGTTCAGAGGGGGACGTTCGTAAAAGCCTAATAGATATAATAGCTGGCTGCCCACAAATGGTTGTAGTAACAACTTTTGCCTCAAACCTTGCACGGCTTGACACTATTATCCATGCTGGTCAGCTAGCGGGACGAAAAGTAGCGTTAACGGGACGAAGTTTACATAGAATTTTCTTAGCTGCTCAAGAAAGTGGTTATATGCAGGATATTGCTCCACTAATAGATGAGCGTGATATACCAAGGTTCAAAAGAAATGAATTACTAGTTATAGCCACAGGCTGCCAAGGTGAACCCATGGCAGCTACAGCGAAAATGGCTAATAGTAGTCATCCTAATGTTAAGTTAGCTCCTAAGGACACAGTGATATTTTCCTCCAAGATTATTCCTGGCAATGAGAAAAAGATTTTCCGAATGTTTAATATTTTTGTGAAATCAGGTGTGGAAGTAATAACTGAAAGGGATCATTTCGTCCATGTTTCAGGGCATCCGGCAATAGATGATTTGAAATTAATGTATTCTCTGGTCAAGCCTCAAATTTGTATACCTGTACATGGTGAGCCAGTACATATACACGAGCATGCTAAACTAGCGCGTAAGAACGGTATCAAGCACACGGTAGAAGTCGAAAATGGAAGCGTAGTGCTATTAGAACCTAATAATCCTCATGTTTTAGACAAAGTACAATCCGGCTATTTAGCTGTAGATGGAAATTATCTCTTATCATCAGAATCTAGTATATTTAAAACAAGACGTAGAATGCGTGATGCCGGGGTAGTAGTTGCTTCTTTGGTAATTAATAAAAAAGGAGAGTTGGTAGCAAGACCAATTTTATCAATGCCAGGTCTACTTGATGCAGATCAAGATTCTCAGCTCATTAATATAATAAAGGACGATATAGCTGAAACAATTGAAATTCAGAGAAAGTCCACAAAGGTTAACTTGCTGGGCGAGAAAATAGAAAATGCTGTAAGAGCAGCTATACGTAAAACATTAAAGCATGAAATAAACAAAACCCCTATTATTATTGTCAACATAGAGACTGTATTAATGTAAAGGTCATTGTGAACCCTATAATGTCATTCCAGCTTAGGCTGGAATCCAGTCTAATATATACTAGATTAGGTCTAGTTCCTGAATCAAGTTCGAGATGACTGATTGGCGTTCGGGCTGACCGAAACTCCTTATACCCTCAATTCCTGATGGTGGGCGGTAGTGGACTCGAACCACCGACCTTTACGATGTCAACGTAATGCTCTAACCAACTGAGCTAACCGCCCAAACAATTAAGAAATCGTTATTTAATAGATTTCAGAGTCTATGTCTAATCTATAATGCTCAAAATTTCAAGTTCTATTTGCTTTCTTCCTAAGAATAAGGTAGAATCATCGAGAAAATCGTAAGTACATGACTCTGAAATCCAAGGCATTTGACTTTCACAGTAAGTTTGTGATAGCGCTCGATGGGCCTGCTGCTTCTGGTAAAGGAACAGTAGGTAAGTTACTATCAAACAGACTTAATTTGTCTTATTTCCAATCAAGTATTGTTTATAGAAGTCTTGCTCTTGCTTGTATAAAAAACAGCATTGATATCTCTGATACAAAAGCAGTAGTTAATTTGTCTAAATCTCTTGAATTATCCCAAGATACAGAAGCTCTGCAAAGTGAATCTATAGGTAGTGTGGCCTCAAAAATTGCTGCCATACCTGAGGTCAGAGATAATTTAGGAGTGCACTTAAAGCGAATAATAGAAACCACTCCCAGGATATTAATGGAGGGGCGTGATATAGGAAGCGTTATAGCACCAAATGCTGATTTAAAGCTTTTTATTAAAGCAGATGTTGCTATTAGGGCAAAGAGAAGGTATAAAGAACTGCTAGATAGGGGTGAAGAATCTTCTTACGACAGAGTTTTAGAACAACTAATATTGCGTGACGACAGAGATACAACAAGAAGTAGCGGACCTTTGGTTTTACCACCAGATGCTCTGGAAATTGATACTTCTTATTTAGCGCCTGAAGAAGTTTTAGAAAAAATTTTTGAAGTGATTTTAGCCAGGTAAAATAGCCTAATTTCGTGCTTAAGGGCATTTTATCTTTTATTAACAATTTAATTTTTATACTAGCTTAGCACCACTGGTATTTCGAGAATAATATGCAAATACAAAAGTTTAAGAAAAAATTTGTTTCTCAACTTGCAGACATTAGCGCCACCTCACACGAAGATTTTGGCCAAATGCTTGATACTATAAGCACTAGCCACATCAAAGAAAATAGCGTTGTGAAAGGACAGGTCGTAGGAATTGCAAAAGGTGTAATAATAGTTGATGTTGGCCTCAAAAATGAAGGCAGGGTGCCAATTGAAGAATTTCAATTAGCTAGTGGTCAAGCTTTACCAGAGATTGGTGATATTGTTGATGTATATATAGAAAAAATTGAAGGACGTAACGGAAGAACAATACTTAGTAGAGAAAAAGCTATTAGGGAAGAATCTTGGGGACATTTAGAAATTGCATGTGCTAAAGGTGAGTTCGTTGATGGAATAATTTTTGGACGCGTAAAGGGTGGATTTACTGTAGATTTAGCAGGAGTCGTTGCTTTCTTGCCGGGTAGCCAGGTTGACGTAAGACCAATAAAAGATATTTCCTCGTTAATGGGCATTAAACAACCTTTCCAAATTCTGAAAATGGATAAGAAGCTTGGTAACATCGTTGTGTCTAGAAGAGCTATTCTTGAAGAATCAAGGTCTGAAGCAAGAGATGAAATGCTTGCAAAAATCAAAGAAGGAATGACTCTAGAAGGTATAGTAAAAAATATCACAGACTACGGGGCCTTTATCGATTTGGGTAACGTAGATGGTTTATTGCACGTAACAGATATCTCCTGGAGTAGAATTAACCATCCATCAGAGGTACTAACTTTAGGCCAAAAAGTTAAAGTAATAGTTATTAAATTCAACGAAGAGACTAAACGCATCTCCCTTGGAATGAAGCAATTAGATAATAATCCTTGGCAGAGTATTAAAGAAGAATTCCCTGTTGGCAAAATAATGGTTGGCAAGGTAACCAATATAGCTGATTATGGAGTATTTATTGAGCTGAAAGATGGTATTGAAGGACTTGTTCACTCAAGTGAAATCAGTTGGGTAAAATCCCACCACCCTTCTAAAAAAATGTTAACCATTGGCCAAGAAGTACAATTTGTAGTTTTGGAAGTGGATACTGAAAAACACAGAATTTCTCTAAGCATAAAACAATGTCAAGAAAATCCATTAATCGATTTTGCAAAACACCATCCGGTAGGTAGCATCATTACAGCTCCAATACGTAATATCACAGACTTTGGTATGTTTGTTGCGCTCAACGAGCATATTGATGGCATGATCCATGAGACGGATATAAGCTGGGACAATAACGGCACTGAGTTACTACAATCATATAAGAAAAATGACATGGTTGAATGTAAAGTATTATCTATTGATATTGAGAAAGAACGTATTAGCCTTGGAATAAAGCAACTCACTGAAAATGAAAGAACAAAAGAGTTAGATAATTACAAGAAAAATATGGTAGTCACCTGCTTCGTTACCAATATTAAAGAAGATGGGATAGAAGTATCAATCGATGATAAAGTATCAGGCTTCATCAAAAAAACAGATTTATCGGGTGATAAAGCTGAACAGAAAGTAGAGAGATTTGCTGTAGGAGATAGGCTTGATGCCCAAATTATGGTTATTGATAAAGCCGGTAAGATTGGTCTATCTATTAAAGCACTTGAGATAGAAGCTAGGAAAAAGGCTATCCAGGAATATGGATCTACAGATAGCGGCGCTAGTCTGGGAGATATACTTGGAGCGGCATTAGAAAGTGGCAAAGAAAACAAATGATCGACCTTCGTGAAAATACTGCATGGATAGTCTAGTTATTAGAGGAGGAAATGTCCTCAAAGGGAAAGTAAACGTTAGTGGAGCTAAAAACGCTGCTTTACCCATTATGGCAGCCTCCCTGCTAGTGGACAAGCTTACTATCAGCAATGTACCAAAACTCACTGATATAATCACAATGAAAAGTTTGCTATCAACACTTGGTAGCAGAATTAGCGTTATCAGTGAGCAAGGTAGCGAATATACTCTTCAGATTGAAAGCACTCATATAGACAATTTTACTGCCCCATATGACATAGTACGCAAAATGCGTGCTTCTATTTGGGTACTTGGCCCATTACTTGCAAGATTCTCTAAAGCGAAAGTCTCATTACCGGGAGGATGCGCCATTGGCGCACGACAAGTCGATTTGCATATAGCAGTACTCGAAGCTATGGGAGCAAAAATCAAACTCAGCAACGGCTATATAAATGCTACAGTGAAGGGCAGATTAAAAGGCACTCACTTTGTTTTTGATAAAATATCAGTTGGCGCTACTATTAATGCCATCATGGCTGCGAGTTTAGCCGATGGAGAAACTACATTACTAAACTGTGCAAGAGAGCCAGAAATTGTTGATTTATGCAATTGCCTTAGCAAAATGGGAGTAGAAATTGATGGTATTGCCACAAGCTCAATAAGAATAATGGGGCAACCTACTCTTAATAGTACGGAGCACCGAATCATGCCAGACCGGATTGAAGCTGGAACTTATATGATTGCAGCAGCCATTACTAAAGGTAACCTAAACATTTATGGTATCGATTACAATATTATTGAAAATTTAGGACTAAAATTAATTGAAGCAGGAATTAAAGTCACCCCTATTGAGAATGGTATAAATGTTTCATATGTTGGGCAAATAAATCCCGTTGATGTGAATACTAATCCTTACCCAGGATTTGCCACAGATTTACAAGCCCAGTTTATTAGCTTGATGACTATTTCCAACGGCACTTCTGTTATCACAGAGAACATTTTTGAGAATCGCTTTATGCATGTCCCTGAATTATGTCGTATGGGGGCTAACATTACTATCAATGGTAATAGCGCCCTGGTACGCGGCGTTGATACTTTGGTGGGAGCAGAAGTCATGGCAAGTGACCTTAGAGCATCAGTATCTCTGGTACTGGCAGGGCTTATTGCTAATGGACAAACAACAGTACATAGGATTTATCACCTAGATCGTGGTTACCAAGCTTTGGAAAGCAAACTAATAAATTGCGGGGCAAGCATTGAGCGTGTTAAAGGATATACTGTTTAAATTTAGTTTCTAAATGTACGTGCAAGATGCGCGTAATCATTATATTGTTGTATATCAATATCATAAGCAAAATTTTTATTTTTAATATAATATTCTAATAAAGATACTAAACCCTGTTTGTGACGAGTCAGTTTCTCCTCATCTAAGTCTATACTTAACGTCTGAATATATGGTTTAGAACTGGAAATTTTAACATATATAGCCTGTTTAACGTTTCGTACTTTAACACCAAACCCACCTTCCTGTAGCATAAGACCTGCAATGATTAATTGGGGTGATAATCCATAATCTATATCCTTTCTAGTCGGTAAACTACCGGTCTTGTAATCAATTACTGTTGATTGTCCGGATTCATCTATTTCAATTCTATCAGCTACTCCAATTATTTTTATTTCCTGCCCTGCAATGTTTAACTTCATCTCCCCTTTTTGTTCAGAATATATATATTTAAAATCCTTCCTACGTATCTCATCGAACTCAACAAAAGAACGTGCAATAGGTACAAATTTGATACGCCAAATTTTCTTAGTATATAGAGGTAAAATAATACGGTTTAAAACATTCTGACTAATATCTAATAGGAACTGTACTTTATCAACTATAAGCTTGTTATAATTTTTTGAGTATTGCTCAAATATATTATGCACAAAATCACCAAATTCGGATATTTTAGGCTCCACCCCAATCTTATTACGATTTCTTAAATTCAAAATTTTCTTAGCATAAAAGCTGTAAGGATTACGTATTAGTGATTCTATATCAGTTATGGATAAAATATTAGGAAAAACAGGGCTATGGACTGGTAAGCGATCAATTCTGATATTAGAACTCAAAGTAGGGTATATTTTATACTGTGAAACTAATTTCTTATCTAATACAAATTGTAGTTTCAAGAGCAAATCGGATACTAATAACCCAGATTTACCTTCTTGCCTTTTGGATCTGGTAATTATTACGTTTTGATTATGTAAATATAAATAAAAGAAATATTGATAAATAGAAGTTCTAATCTTTACAGAATTAATATTTAACTCCTGTAGTACTTGCTCGTTAACCCACCTATTAATAGAAGTCCCCGTAACCCATGTACCTTCACTAAAATCAGCTAGAATAACCAAATCAAACTTATGTAATATTAGATCTTCTGCTCTACCTACCACTATTTCCTTTGGGCTATTATTTGCCTCATCATACCTATGTCCCGCTATTAGCAAACGCAATATTTCTGGCAATTCTTTTTTATCTTGCGACAAGAAATTACTGCTATTCTTTATTAGCTCACTAAGAAAGTTTGATA
>JAJZHL010000014.1:8397-13250 GCA_021804505.1 Pseudomonadota bacterium
ACTCTTAGACAAAAGTTTCAGCGTGCTTATTCAGCTTCGTTGAACTCGACGATAGGTCGCTCGCTACTGGATTGTTCTGTCGATGGTCCTTTCATTGCAGACGTCATCAAAGTGATTCCACGATATTTTGATAATTCGGTTGCAGATTCAGCATGCCAAATATCTGGGTATAGTTCTTGCACAATGCTGATAGTAGTTTTTAGAATTTGTAGACCATCATTCTCTCTATTGCTATAGAGCAGCTTAACCAGTTTTCTGCCCCATTCTATTAATTCATTATCTTCAGTTTGTTCTATTATACTTAACATTAAAGGAGAACTATCCACGAAACGGTTTTCCCCACTTAAGGATAGTTCCAATTTATCAACTATGCATGAATAAATTAGTGGATTTTTTAATAACAAAAATAATTTCTTTAAATCAAAATCATTACATAATATTTCATTTACCGATAAGATTAAGGAAGTAGCAGAACTATCAGCTAGAACATTTCCAAATAAATCCTTAAATTCTAGCGAAAATTTAGTCAGAAAATTACAATAATAATCTTTTGCTTTTTTATTATTTACAATAATTGCTATGGTTTTACCTTGATGTTTTTTGCATATATGGCTAATCGTATTTGCTTCCTGAAATATATTTTCTAGCTCATAATACTCTACGTTCAAGCTTTTTCCAGGGTCTACATCCTTCGTATTAACAAGCAATCTATTCAATTGAGAATAATCTTCCTGCGGACTCCCTAAAAGCTGGAAAGCAGATAATTTTGTATCTAAAACCTTTAATAACTGTTTTAAACTAAAAAGACTGTCCTCTTCTGGTGTTGTTATATCATTTAGCATTGCGACAGAAAAACTACTCATAGGTGGTAGAATAAGATAGCCAGAGGGTAAAGTAGCAATATCTCGCAAAAAATCCCAGAATATTGGATTATCACCTAGCATACCGGCTATTATTACATTATCACCAGTTCGCCCTAATCTTGCTATTTCTGCTGACATCATGGTTACTTGATAACTGCTACGATCTTGTTTTGACATAGCTTGCAGCTCTTTCTGCCATTCTTGATATACATATTTAAGAAATTGATAGATTATTTGCCAATGTTCAAAAGTAGCTGACTTCTCTATAAGCTCCAGAGGTATTTTATGCACAAATAATTCATGAAATAATTCTGCAATTTCCTGACAAAATTGTAACGATTGTTTAAAGCTAAAATTCAGCTCCCGATAGTTATGTATAATATTTGCTAGAAGAATTTTTTCCTGTAGAGGCGTAATCAATTCTAAATTTTTAGGCGCAATTTTAAATATCTCTTCCCCTTCTGCTATAAGGTTTGAAATAGGGATAATACTGGGTAAAATCGTAATATTGTGTCTTCTGATTAAAATATTTTGTAGCTTCAAGCAAGCGAATCCATTTGGTAAAATAACTTTTAGTTTATACCAAGATTTTTTATCCCTAAAATTTTCTAAAATAAAATCAGCTAATGTCTCTAAAAATGGTGAACTAGGACTTACCCTATATAAATTCATGTGATCCCTTAAATATTTAAAGTATAAACATATAGTAACATATCTTAAGCAGCCCACTAATACTTATAACCCTAAAAAAACTAACTTTTGTAAAACCAGCAAGCAAGATAATAAATTTCCCCCAGAAAGGTACAATACTTAAGGTGAGAACAAAAACGCTGTATCTTATTATAAAGCTAGAATAAGTTTCATAATGCTGCCTATTGCTTGCATTTTTGTTGTTACGATAGAAGAAATTAAATACTATGCGCCCAAAAAAATAATTAATAACGTTGGCCAAGATTGCCCCAACAGTTGCAGTTAGCACCGCAACTACTTTGCTATAATTGCCAAGAATTTTCATAGTATGGACAATTAATTCTCTATCCATAGTAATTACTAGGTTACTGACCAAAATATCAGTAAATAATAAAATATACGCCTCGCCTTGATCCATAACTACCGTTTTTACTGTTTGACAAAATACTGGCTATATATTAAACTTCCGAGCTTTATAATACAATAACTTAAGAGAAAAATTTGCTGTGTACAATTCTGCGTCATTAAGGAAACCGATGGTGCTTTGGTCTCTTGCTAGTTTATTTTTTGCATTCCAATTTATACTAAGACTTTCAACCGGTATTCTTAGAGAGGAAATTATTCAAAAATTCTCTATTGATACCATAGCATTTGGCACTCTGGCTGGCTATTATTACCTCGGCTATGCTGGAATGCAGCTACCTATAGGTCTTATGCTAGATAAGTTTGATTTTAGAATAGTGACTTTCTTCTCTATAGTTGTTTCAGCCCTTGGCACTCTTACTTTTGTTATTACTTCAGATTTTAATTACCTACTTATCGGCAGGCTAATGATTGGAGCAGGTTCTGCTGTTGGTTTTCTATCAGTAGCTAAAGTTACTACGAACTACTTTCCAGTTAAATATCATCCTTTAATGCTTGGTTTTTCTTTTACTTTTGGTCTAATAGGAGCTGTATTTGGCGTTACTCCAATGAAATTATTATTTAATCATTTTGGTTACTATTACACTTTCTATACTCTAGCTGGAGTTGCTCTTGCAATTGGTGTCATGATGTTATTAATAAAGAATGATAAAGAGCCAAAAGAGGTCAACACTCAGGAGGCCGAGAATAATAAATCATTAATTTTAACACTCTTTTTTAATCCTACCATTTTATTAATTGGTATTTTTGGCGGCCTGATGGTAGGCAGCCTAGAGGGATTTGCTGATGTATGGGCTATCCCATTTTTTACCCAAGTTTATCATTTCAGTGAGATGGAGAGTACTGTAGCTACCTCATTAATATATGTTGGGATGTGTTTCGGGGGGCCAATACTAGCATTTATGGCTACCCTATTCAGGTCTAACAACTCAATAATAGTGATCACAGGTATAATGATGGTTGCAATTTTTACTATTCTACTATCTTTTGCTTCATTAAATTTTTTCGTAACGAGCGCACTAATGGTACTGCTTGGAATTTTTTGTTGCTATCAGGTATTAGTTTTTGCTATTGCTAGCAAACTTGTACCAAGCAAATCGGCGGGCCTTGCTATTGCTATTATTAATTGCATCAATATGTCATTTGGTCACATTTTCCATAAACTTATCAGTAATCTGATTTCTTATAATTGGGATGGTTTGGTAAATGCAGCAAATGCGCCTATTTATAGCCGCAACGATTTTATTGTCTCCTTCTGCACTATACCAATTTTCTGCATAGTTGGTGTGATGGGCTTTATGTATTTATCAAAAAAATCAAAAGTAAGGATGCAGACCGCAACAGCTGAGGAAGTAGAAGAAGTAGCTGCATAAATTACCTGTTTTATAATAAACTTCAACGTCATCTCTTTCGTATCATTTCTGCTGTCTTTTTGGATTATTTTCCTAAAGACATTATTTTCTACTTGACAGATAACATTTTATCTGTATAATGCCAAAATAATACGTAACTTAAAGAGGTTTCATGAAATTAAGTTCAATCACCGGTTTAGTCTCTGGAGTATTAGGAACAACGGTGATGTTTAAAGGGATATCACGCACAAAGCAGACAGCTGAAATAAAGAAATTAATTTTAGATGTTAACAAATTAATTATTAGTGAAGGCCTACATCCTCAAAGCCATAATACTTTGTCAAATGTTGACAAAAAGCAAGTAATTAACAAGATAGCAGAAACACTAATAAGCAACCATATTGGGACATCCTTTATAATAAAAGAGGAAGACCAAAATAAAATCCCAGGTATTCCTGGCGCTAAGACTAAAAAAGCTGTTTTCACTGCAAAACAACAAAGTGATATGTTGAAAACCCAAATTAGTACATTGCTTGAAAAAATATTAGAAGGTGATGTTAATAATGAACATAACAAAACTAATTATACTCTTATAGATTTGAATAAGATAAATAAGAAAATGGAAAAAACCCCTGGAACTCAAAAAGCTATGCACCTCCTATTGGAACCACCAATTAAGACTATTCAATCAGTAGAACCAATTGATAAATTGTCGTCTTGCTTTAGTAAAGTATTTGAAAAAATCTCAGAAGAGAATAAATCGTTTTGGCCATCTCTGGAATCGCATGGCGTTTCCTCGGACGCTATAACTGCTGTTGGAGCAACAATTACCATGATGGGCGGTGTGATGGGGTTTATAATTGAATATTAATTCTTAATTTCTAACATCTTTACAAGTGACTAGTTGGGGAGCAAAGAAAACCACAATTATCTGAATGGCGTGGCCTTAACCCCTGTTATTTCCGTGAGATTATGCCCAGCCGCTCTCACTTCCCCATACTTGTTCTATCTCACCTAGGCACCTTGGATTATTGCCTATCACTTCTCCGTTACATTATTACCATTACCGACTAGACCAGTTAGAATAATATCCTCCTTAATAAATTTCAACTCTAGTTGAACTTTTAGTTCAACGACAACAAGTAACAAGTTTACTACTTTTATCTAACATTATTTCATACTTTCCTTAACGCAACCCTCTTAAATTTAGTTATGCTAAATCAGCTATTGATTATAAGCCTTAATTAGTGCTAAATTAAAACTATAAGCATTAGAGAGCTCTTATGAAAGTTGTCTATATTACTTTATTCTTGTGTTTACTACTGCTTAGGCCATATGCTTTTGCTGACAACAATATTCAAAATTATCAGAAAATATTTAACCCGGTCTATACTAAAGACGGCAAGCTTAAAGTAGCTATACGTTCTTGGCACAATGACTCTAATAACTTAATGTATATTGTAGTAGATCCCCATTCGTTTAAAACCTTTATTACTTCAGCCGCTAATTTAACCCTAGATAAAAG
>JAJZHL010000145.1 GCA_021804505.1 Pseudomonadota bacterium
GGTAACTTGAGTAAGCTACCAATAATTGCTTCAACTGAACCTTGGGTATCACCTTTAATTAATATTGGTAATTCTTTTAAGCTACTCTTACCTGAAGCTTTAAGGAACATATCTTCTACGCTGGTCCGTCCTGTAACAGCTATTTTCTTCTCTTTTACAATACGCATACGATATTCTGTAATGCTTCTAGCTTGTTTTTCATTTTGGATAACGTTAAATTTATCTCCCGCTTGTGGCACCTCATTTAATCCATATAGCTCAACCGGGACACTAGGCCCAGCACTACTTACCTCTTCACCTTTGTCATTAATCATATATTTGATTCGACCATACGAAGTTCCAGCAACAACTAGATCTCCACTTCTTAAGGTACCACGCTGCACTAAAACAGTAGCAATTACTCCCTTATTTTTATCAATCTTAGCTTCTAGGACTGCTCCTGAGCCTAAAGTATTGGGGTTAGCTTTAAGATCCATCATCTCAGCAAGTAATAATATCGCTTCTTCTAATTTATCTAAATTTATTTTCTTCAGAGCTGAAACGGGAATAACCATAACGTCGCCACCAAATTCTTCAGCAACCAAATCATAATTAAGCAATTCATTTTTAACCGAGGTTATATTTGTATCCTCTTTGTCAACTTTATTAATTGCAACTATTATTGGGACTTCAGCTGCTTTGGCGTGCCTTATCGCCTCGATAGTCTGAGGTTTAATACCATCATCTGCCGCAACTACTAATATAACTATATCAGTTATTTGCACACCGCGAGTTCGCATTTCTGTAAAAGCTTCGTGCCCAGGGGTATCAATAAAAGTAATATCTCTTCCGTTAGGAAGGATAAGTCTATATGCGCCTATATGTTGGGTAATACCGCCTGCTTCATTACTTGCAATATCGGATGATTTCAAGCTGTCAAGCAGTGAGGTTTTACCATGGTCCACATGGCCCATAACTGTAACCACGGGCGCTCTAGGTTTAAGATTTTCAGGAGTATCTTCTTCATTAATTAAAACGTTCTCAACATCAGATTCTTGCACTCTCTTCACCGTATGGCCAAAAGTGGTAACAATAATTTCGGCCGTATCAGCATCAATCGATTGGCTACTAGTAGCTATTATTCCAAGCTTCATCAATTCCCTAATTACATCTGCACTTCGTTCTGTCATTCTATTAGCTAAGTCACCTACAGTTATTACTTCTGGAACTATAACTTCTCTGTAAACTTTTTCTTGCTTTTGCTGTTCTAATTTACGTTTTTCTTTTTCTCTAGCCCTCTTAATAGAAGCTAGACTTCTAGTTTTTGCTGGGATGGCACTTTCGTCCTCATCCAGCATGTGAATTATATCTACTTTCTTAAGTTTCTTTATTTCCTCAAGTTTTGCCTTCTGTGGAACTGGCTTATTATTGGCTAGTTTTTTCTTACTATCTAGTTCATCTTCTTCAGTATCAAAATTATCAGGAAGCTTTGCTATAGCAGGTTTAAACGGACCTGTTTTTTTCTCTGTCAAAGACTTTCCAAAATCTTTTTCATCCTGAGCCCCTTCACTATCACTGTCTGTAGATTTCGATGGTCCAGGAATAGATTGATTAATTGCGGCAAGTTTGCTTAAAGTGCTTACTTTGGAACTATCAGCTTCTTTAGCTTTTGCTTCTTCAGCCGCTTTCTTCAAAAGATTCAAACGTTTATTAAATTCTTCACTAGTAAATTCAGTTTCTCGACCTGCAGCACTAACTATTTTACCTAAAGATAAGCCTGTATTTGTATTTTTACTTTTTCTAACTTCTACAATAGTATTAGATTTTGAGCTAACAAATGTCTTAGTAACTCCTGGGGTCTCAACAACTTTATTGAGAGATAGTTTTGGACCGCTAAGTGTTAACTTTTTTGGTTTGTCTTCATTGGTTTCTGTCATAAATATTAAACTCATCCATGTAGCAAATTAATTTAGTGTGTTTATTGTAAAATTTTTTCAGTAATTCTGCAAATTTATTAATAACCAAAAATAAGTTATCAATACAAACTTAGTACTCAAGTTACCTAAGAGAGATCTATTGAACTATGCCAAATCTGAAAGATAATTATTATCTACTCCCACTTTAGAATTTTCATTTTTATATATAAGGTTAAAGATGCGCATACTATATACCATAATTTTAATTAGTACTGCAATTTTAGGATTTAATTATTCTTCTTTCTCATAACCACGAGCAGTTTTAATTAATAATTCAATGTCTTGATTAGATAAATTTCAGTTAGGAACAAGGTTCGTAAACTCTATTACACTCATTTCTCCTAAATCTTCAATAGTTTTAACTCCATATTCAGCAAGCTTTAAGATATATTCAGGTTGCAGATCAAGTACATCAATTAATTCTTGTTCAACACCAAGTTGCTCTAGTTTTTGGACTATCTCTTCATTCTTAGAGTTAACATACGCCAGAGCACGACTTTTTAGCTCAGTAGCTAGTTCTTCATCAAAACCTTCTATTGACTTTAAAGAATTAACGTCGGCAGCAGCTATTTGCTCTAAAGTAGTATAATTTTCAACAGTCAATAATTGTGCTATTACTTCTTCTACATCCAGCATATTCATAAAGAGTTCTGTAGTAGAATTAAATTCATCACTACGACGTTTAGACTCTTGTTCTTCAGTCATTACATCAATATTCCAACCTGTAAGTTTTGATGCTAAACGAACGTTTTGCCCCCTGCGTCCAATAGCTACGCTTAATTGCTCGTTGGGCACAACAACCTCGACCCTTTTTTTATCCTCGTCAATTACAATTTTAGAAATTTCGGCTGGAGTCATCGCATTTATTACAAACTGAGCAATATTTTTTGTCCATAAAATTATATCAATTTTTTCTCCATTGAGCTCGTTAGTGATAGCTTTCACCCTATTCCCTCTTATTCCCACACAGGAACCAATTGGGTCAGTACTTGAATCTGAAGCAAATACTGCTACTTTTGCTTTAGAACCAGGGTCACGTGCTATTGCCTTAATTTCAATTACATTATCATAAATTTCGGGTACTTCTAATTCAAACAATTTAGCGAGCATTTGATCATCTGTTCTGGAGAGAAAAATCTGAGGACCCTTTGGCTCTAAGCGCACATCTTGCACATAAGCTTTAATACGATCATGAATTTTAAAACTTTCACCTTTAATTAAGTGATCTTTTTTTATTATTGCTTCAGTACGCCCAAGATCGACTATAACATTCCCAAACTCTATCCTTTTGACAGCCCCATTTAGAATTTCAC
>JAJZHL010000146.1 GCA_021804505.1 Pseudomonadota bacterium
CTCTGATTCATGGCTATCCATCCAGCTTACAATCTTGTTGGCCTCACTATCACCTGATGCAGTCACGGATTGGACAAGTTTCTCAGGATTAGTAAGTGCTGCTTTTGTAATATCAAATCCTAATGTTTCCCCACTTAATTTTATACCAAAAATATTAGCTATTTTTGTTATAAAATTCATCATTGGTTGATTTTCTATAACTGCTTTTACTTTGTTTTGAAATGTCTCATCATGTTTCATATCGTCAGTCAGTTGCTTGTGAAAGATATCTTGAGGTGATAATTGGGTAACCATCTCTCCTTCTTCATTTAACATTCTTTTTAAATAACCACCAATAACCTTTTGGTTAATCATAATTCCATACCATCTTATAGCTAACGGGATTTCCTTCCAAACATCATCTGTAGACATATGATGTTTGTAGCTATTGTTTCTAATAATTGAGCACGTTCACTATCAAGTCTAGATTTCATAATGACCTCCATTATACTATTCAAGTTACGACTATTTTCCCTTTAATCTAAGGGCCGAAGGTAAATAATAGGTTTCCTTCATCTGAATTATAACTCTTATAAATTAATATAACAACTAGAAGTAGTGATAATTTTACCACAGCTTACTTGTAAAGCCTCGTATAATATAGATGAAGGTTGATAACTTAGGGATATAGTAAATAAAAGTGAGCGGTATGGTAACGGATAATATTAATAGGAATATACCACTACTGGTCACTCCCACCAGCAATGTTCCGCATTTAGAAATTGCTGGTTTAGTCACTCTTGCAAAAATAGTCTTAGCGAGCCATATTTGAAACTAGACTTCTGCCTCAGATTAAGTGTATCTCACCTCTGCTAAGTGCAGCGCAGAAATAGAAGCTTTAAACCATGTATTAATTTTACGTCAATTTCTAAAGCAACTTAAAGACAAGTTAATCAAATTGATGCTTTTACTTTAAAATTGCGGTAATCTGACTTATGTTTCATAACGCACTAGAATTGTTATTATGATAAGGTTAAATAAAGAACAAAAAGGAGCTATATTTCTTTTACAAATAGGCGCATTTTTAGAATATTTCGACTTAATGTTGTTTGTCCATATGGCGGTTGTATTAAATGAGATATTTTTTCCAAAGTTTGATCCCTTCACCAATTCTCTTTTATCGGCGTTTACATTTTGTTCAACATTTGCCCTAAAACCTTTTGGCGCTTTATTATTTGGGTATAGTAGGACGCAAGCATACCGTTATTATAACAACATTGATTATGGCCATATCCTGTGTAATTATGGCAAATGTCCCAACTTATGCTCAAATCGGTATCACCGCTTCGTGGGTTATTACAATTTGCAGGGGGTTACAAGGGATGTCTTCTATAGGCAAATCTATTGGAGCAGAGCTTTATACTGCTGAATTAATACCAATACCATTAAGGTATAAGGCCGTTGGTTATATAGGATTCGCCGGGGTTGTAGGAATGGTAGTGTCACTTATAGTAGCTGAAGTTGTCTTATCTCTAGGTATAAATTGGCGAATAATTTTTTGGCTAGGAGCAATAATTGCATTAATTGGTTCTGCTGCAAGAGTAGCGCTACGCGAATCTCCAGACTTCAGCGATGCTAAACGCAGATTACTTGGTATACTTGAAAAAGCTGAGAAAAATCCAGATTTATTGAATGCTAATCCAGCTTGGGAAGAAAGAGTATCTAGAAAAACATCACTAGCTTATTTCCTAGTCTTTTGTGGTTGGCCGTTTTGCTTTTATTTTTCTTATGTTTATTGTGGTAATATACTTAAAGACCAATTTCATTGTACAAAAGAAGCTTTAATTAATCATAATCTAATTGTATCTATATTTAACTTAGTTGGTTTATTTTTATTTATTCGATTAACAGAAAAAATTCACCCTTTAGTTATTCTAAAAGCTAAATTAATAATTTATGTACCATTTCTCTGTATAGTTCCATGGTTACTTTTAAATGTAAAATCAGAATTAACAATTTTTATAATTCAGATATTCGGAGTAGTGTTTGGCCATTCTACAATACCTGCAAAAGCTATCTTCTTAATGCATTTTCCAATATTTAAAAGATTTCGCTATGCTAGCCTCATTACAGCAGCTTCTCATGTTACACTTTATATTCTAACATCCTTTGGTTTAGTTTATGCAGTTAGTTTTTTAGGGGAATATGGTATATTGTTAATTTCCCTTCCAGTTACCTTTAGTTTTTTATGGGGGTTGTTACATTTTGAAAAACTAGAGAGAGATATTGGTGAATATCAGTATCGTCTGAAAAAGTTAAATGAGACTGGTCTTGCTTAATTTGTGGGAATTCCTGGGATTTAGGGATTTTAGCTGCTAAAGTTAGAGCCTTACCCGCCCCATAAATTATAAAGCTATCACTGCTAGCAGATACTAATAATTATATGGAAACAATGGATAATGATATTCTATTGAGTTAGATTGAGTCCTTTCTAGAAGAGGGCTTCGTTATACTACGCCAAGCATCCCAACTCGCGTGTATATCATATTTCTTATCGTTAGTTTCCATTATCTCGTACAATCTTTTCGCCGCAGCCCAAACATTGAGCCATTCAGGATGGTTTAAATATGCTGAGTTTGGTTCGTTTTCCCCTATCCTATCTATTAAATCACGAAACCACTTGCAGAACTCAAGAGCTTCCTAGTAGTATATCTTTGCAAGATAAAGCAATAATGCTATCTTAAATTAGTAAGCCGTCATTATAGTAATTGTAAAGTTATTGTGGTAAAGCCAACTCATTTACTTTACCTCCTTCCAAACTTGCCACGGAGCCGTTTTATGACTTATTCAAAAGGTGAGGCTTGCATACTATAATTGATTATACCTCCTAATGTAGAGTCATACTCAATTGTAAAATGTTGGCTACAACAACAATTTGTTTCAACTTTAAATACTTGATTATTTATGAAGTTATCTGCAAGCTGGTCAGCGAATTTGTCAATCTGGCTAGTGCCTATTTGCGCTATTTTATCTTTATAATCTTCAGATAAAAAAAATTCGGCTAATGTGCTTATAAAGGCCTGCTCTTTATCATTGGTGTCAAGCTCTTTCTTGCCAAGGAGCTTCTCCTTAGCTATATCTATAACTGCTTTTGCTATTTGAGTGCATTTGCTTTTTAAAGCTTCGGTAACTTTGGTAACAGGTATTAATTGTATATGAGGATTGAGGTTTTGCTCTGCAGCAGCAAGTGAGACCGCGGGTATTGATTGGGGTTGAAGAT
>JAJZHL010000147.1 GCA_021804505.1 Pseudomonadota bacterium
GCGAATAGCCTCATCTTTAGTTACCGAGCGCACATTACTTAATTGTTTAGCTTTGAGGGGATTCACTTCGAGATCATTATCACGTGTATGTTCTCCAATAATCATTCCCTGATACACTTTTTCACCTGGTTTTATAAACATTTTGCCGCGCTCTTCCAGATTCCACAGAGCATAACCTACAGCTTCCCCATCGCTATTAGAAATTAACACCCCATTACGGCGTCCTTCAATAGCTCCTCGGTAAGGAGCATAATCGTGAAAAACACGATTCATAACGCCAGTACCTCGCGTCTCTGTTAGGAATTGACCATGATAACCAATAAGTCCGCGTGATGGCCCCAAAAAGGTAATTCGGGTTTTGCCTCCGCCAGAAGGCTGCATATCAGTCATTTCTGCTTTACGTGAGCTAAGTGAACTAACTACAACTCCGACGAATTCATTATCCACGTCAACTTGGATCTCTTCAATCGGTTCTAAACGCTTACCTTGTTCATCAGTTTTGAATAAAACTCGCGGCCTGCTAATTGATAATTCAAATCCTTCTCTGCGCATGGTTTCAATAAGGACACCTAATTGCAATTCTCCACGTCCTGCGACTTCAAAAGTATCTTTATTACTACTTTCAGTAATGCGGATTGCCACATTTCCTTCTATTTCACGTAGCAACCTATCACGTAGCATATTTGATGTTAGCTTTGAACCCTCTTTTCCGGCAAGAGGAGAATCATTAGCTGCAAAATTTATTGCTAATGTCGGTGGGTCAATAGGTATTGAAGAAATCGCTTCAGTCACTTCAGGAGCACAAATAGTATCGCCAACCGTGGCATTTTGTATTCCTGCTAATGCGATAATATCTCCTGCATGTGCTTCTTCGATAGGAGTTCTTTCCAAACCCCGAAAAGCCAATATCTTACTAACACGCCCATTCTCAAGAACTTTACCATCGTGGCTCAGTACTTTGACATTTTGATTAGGCTTAATTGTTCCGCTATTTATACGCCCCGTAAAAATACGGCCAAGATAGGAGTTGTATTCACGCGTCGTAATAAGCATAGAAAATGGTGCATCAATATTACACTTAGGAGCCTCAACATGTTGAAGGATTAAATCAAACAGAGGTGTTATATCTTTTCTTTCACCCTCTAAGCTAGTAGCAGCCCACCCTGAGCGGCCTGAAGCATAAATTATAGGAAAATCGAGCTGGGCCTCTGTTGCGTCAAGGGCAATGAATAATTCAAACACTTCTTCAACTACTTCGCTAGCTCTACCATCTGGACGGTCAATTTTGTTAATTAATACGATTGGTCTTAAACCCAGCCTCAAGGCCTTAGATAATACGAATTTAGTCTGAGGCATAACACCTTCGGCCGAATCGACCAATAAAATTACACCATCAACCATACTTAGAATACGCTCAACTTCTCCTCCGAAGTCAGCATGTCCAGGGGTATCTACAATATTAATTCTTGTATCTTTCCAGGTAAGAGAAGTACATTTTGCCAAAATGGTAATGCCACGTTCGCGCTCTAAATCATTTGAATCCATAGCACGTTCGGCTACCTCTTGATTTGAACGGAAGGTGCCACTTTGTTTTAGCATGCTATCAACAAGAGTAGTTTTACCATGATCCACGTGGGCAATAATTGCAATATTGCGAATATCAGACATTGAAAATTATTATAATAAGTTGTTAAATTGCTGAATTAGTAATTAATAGAATTATATTAGGTTCTGATGCTACCAAGATCTAATAATTTTGTCTTCGATTAGCAGGTACGGATTATAATTTATTGAGGATCTTAATATATACTAAGACCTGAAAAAAGTCTCGAGCACACAACAAGGCCTACCTAAATTTATATAATAAGCACAGTTTAGAAAATCCCTAACCTTGCCTTGCCTTAAATCTTTTTATCTTTTTGTTTATAACAAAAACTTTACCCTTTCTCCTGACAACCTGGCAATCTTTATCCCTTTTCTTCAGGGATTTAAGTGAACTTACGACTTTCATGACTAATCCTTAACTAAGGTAATTTAAATATATATCAATAGACTTTTCTGTTTCCCCCTGGCAACCTTATTGTCAAAACCTTGGATTATTAAGGCCTTTAAACATTTTTTGATAGGCTCTTTAATTCTTGGTCTGAGCGGGTCGGAAAAGTTTAATAAAAAACAGGTTGTAGCATTTTCTGCTGTTTTAGTCAACATTATAATATCAAACTCAGTTAATATAACCAGGTTAATTACTGAATACGTAATTGGACTCTTTTAGAATTGACTTATACTTTCTACCCACCACATAAAACCGTGGGTATCCCCGAAACGTTTAAGATTTATAACAACTTAGACTCATATATCTAGCAATCTCATTTAATTAATCAAATCTCTACAACCAAGCCAAAGTCCACCATCTAGACATAAGTAGTGTTATATCAGTTCTTTTCCTAATGCTAAGCTTGATAAGCCCCTACCCTTCTCCCTTATATGGCCATCTCCCATAAATTTACCTTTTTTGTTAATTATTCTACCTTAGCTTCTTCCCCCATTAATGAAAAATTATGATTTGAACCTATTTCAGCTACTGTTATAGGTTCAAATTCCCAATTTTCCTCGTCAATAACAGCAAGCTCTTCAAATGAGGAAACACACCGCCTGTCGTCTGAAGTAAACATACTACTATTAGTATGTTTACTTATATATTTCGCGTCTTTTATAAACTTTATTGTTTGTATAGTCGACTTTTGACTCTCTTGCTGGGATTCTACACATTGTTCCAGCAAAAAAGTGTATTTCGCATTTATTTCTTTATTTTCTTCCTTAAACTTGTGATTTTTTTCTTTATATTTTCTAATCTTTGCGCTTTTTATTGCTAACTCCTGGTCTTTACTTGCTAATGCCGTTTCGTATTATATACGCATTTGCTCTTTTAGTAATTGTTCATTATTATAGTTGACCTTAGAGGATATAGAAATCGCAGTTACTTCAGGATTTGAGAGATTATCAATTTTTTTCTCTTCATCCCTGAATTTTATTTTCTCTCTCACAATTACTTGTGACTTTAATTTCTCTGCCTGTTCTTTACTTTTTACTTGACTTGCTTCCTCTAGAGCTAAAAGTTGAGGAGTTTCTGTGGACGCTAACTCTCCAAACTGTTTTAACTTTGCCTGTAATTTAGTAAATATAATATCAGGCAGCGAGTTTAATTTTTGTACAATAAGTGGCCAATTAGCAGCAT
>JAJZHL010000148.1:0-2441 GCA_021804505.1 Pseudomonadota bacterium
ATTTCGATAATAAACCTATCTGTAACCTCAATTTTGGACCAACTATTTTATTAAACCTATTAAAATATATATATTTTTATTAATTTAAAATATTCCAAATACCTTTTTTCAGTAATAAATTGTTCACAAGTTTTGATAAAATCTTTCCAAAAGTTTAATAATTTTAAATTTAGATTTACGAAATCCATATGCCCCAAATCCGCAGTGCATCTTACTTTTAACAAAAAGCTATATGTATGTTTTGGAGCTAAGTTACATACCGATAAACTTGGACATGATGAAGATTGAAAAATATTCTCTTTTATTTTATTCTTCTGCAACAAATCTTCATACTTAAAATGTGGATTTAATTCAACTTTATATCCAAAACAATCTTGTACTCTACTTGGAACGTGTATAATAGCTTGGACATCTTTATTATTTTCTTCACAATACTTACGCTCATCAGCACGCCAATATTTAGCATTTTCCAATTCTGTTTCCAAGCCCAACATATTTATTTCTAAAGCTCTTTTATTTGCTTCATAGAACATTTTTGAACTATCTAGCATCCTAAACTTTTTTCCCACTTCCTGCATATCGAATAAGATACTTGGAGGCTCTCGTTTTCTCTTTCGTAACATACAGATCATATAAAATTTCTTTTCATCGAAAAAACCTTGCTCACTTTTATCACTAGAAGAAGTATAGTTTAATATCTCGGTATCGGAGTCCGTAGATATGTATCCAAATCCTTCAAAATTAGGCATATGGACGTAATTGAAAATTAGAAGTATGTACGAAATCACGTAAGATTCACTTCGCCAAAAGATACCTTTTTTAATTTTATACCCATCGCTTAAGACCTTTTTAATAGGTTAAGAAATATAAACCAATGAAAAAGACAATGAAAAAATTATATCATAAGCACTTATAAGAATTTTGTACCGTTGTAAAATCTAAATTATTATTTTTTAAAATCATAAACTTCTAATGGCCGAAGACGATAATGTTGTAAATGAAATAGACGAGGAAGAAATTGGGAAAAAAATGTACTAATGGCAAGATATCATCAAGAAGCTGCCTATTAACATACCCACAATCAAAAGTATTAAGTATTCGCGCCACTTTAGAGTTTTTGAAAACAAAATATCCTGACCTAATTTATTTAATAGTAGAAGAAAATCATAAATCCGGTGAACCCCACATTCATGCACGAATTGAACGTGGAACAGATCGTCAATTCCCTGGAAAAATTACTTTATTGTTTGATATAACTTTAACTAAATTAATAGGACAAGGAAAATATAAATTTCATCCGAATGTTACCAAAACTTCCAAGAAAACTATAAATAATCAAATTATTTATCTTTTAAAACAACAGAATATTGATAGTTATAATACACCTGAACAAATGTTTTTATGTAATTTTCCAGAACCAATTATATCCACTTGCATAACAATGATCAAAGAGAAGCTTTTAATTTGTAAACCTAAAGATGTTGCTTGGCTTTCTGCTATCAACCTTGCCGAAGCGGACAACTTTAATGATGCAGTCCAAATGGTCCGTCTATATAACCCAAAAGAATTTGTAATTAATTACAATGAAATTGTTAAAACATTAAGAAATCTTTATAAATTAAAAGCAGTAGTATATCCTCTAGAGACATTTTATATTCCTGATGCAGTATCACAATGGATTACAAACTTCAAGAACGTAAGAAGTCTATTTTTATATGGAAAAGGCGATTCAGGAAAAACACAAATGGCTAGAGCTACCCTGATAAAAAATATACTTTCTTTCCATGCCACGGTAGTCTGGATGAACTACAGCACTTTAATGCAGGTATTCATAAAGGTGTTTTAATTGATGACGTTGAGCTTAATGAAGATACACCAGGAGAACAGGTATTACAAATAGTTTCTGTCAAAGACCCATCTACCATCAAATGTCGCTATAAAAATGGAGTAATTCCTCAAGGCACATTCAAGATCATAACCTCAAACTGTTCATTTAAAAATTGGATACCTTCAATGAAAAACCCTGACCAACTCCAAGCTGCGTACAATCGTACCTATATTGTAGGTATCCTCTTAAAAGTTTAAGGTTTGTACCAGATTGTCGTGTTGTGCCCCACTCTCACCGCTCATTTCTTCTTCCCGGTTTTCATCAGGAAAAAATAGTAGTCATGGATTAAATAAAAAATCGGTCCTTGGTGTAACGACTGAAAAACTTATTTATTCCTCGTATGGTTTTCTTCAGAAATTACGAGAGCAGTTTCTGACGGGGTACAACACTACCAGATTGATTGCGGCAAGCCAACTTGTGTTCTTTGATTTGTATATCAACATTTTTTTCATTTAAAATTGTAATTGTATTATACATAAAAAGTTTATTAAGGTTTCATAAGAACTTTTGACTAGGGAGGGGGGGGGGGGAGTGGGGAGGTTTAAAAATATCA
>JAJZHL010000148.1:2451-3225 GCA_021804505.1 Pseudomonadota bacterium
GGGGGGGGGGGTGTTATAACAGTCCAAGTCTTGCTCCTTTAGGCAATACATAATTGTACTTAATCTAGTTCTTTTTGAAGCTTTCTGTACGTTGGTATGATAAAGATTTTTAGAAGGGAGGGGGAGGGGAGTGAAATTAGCTTTGATGTAAATATATTGAAAAAATTAGTGATTTTTTCTCTGAACTCGTGGTCCTGTTCCCTTTCCAGGTATGCATGAATATGAGGCTCTTCATCTTTGTGATACTCTTTTACAATGAAATATATAAAACCTTTATATGATTTTATCAAAAAGCTATTAACATCATTAACTGATAATCCCCTAGATTGGGGATAAGTTAAAAGGCATGTGTTAAACTATTTTCCCATCATTTATGAACACATAAGTCTTTTTTTCTTCAGTTTTTAATTGAACCTCCTTTTGAGGCTGATGAACTTGTTTAATGTTATAAAATAATAATGAATTTCGTAAATGCATAATACATGCAATGTTATGCAAAGAGTGCTAAGGTCAGAGAACAGGCTGCAAAGAAAAAAAAAAATCAATATATATACATTTGGGAAGATTTTTTTGACCGGATTCAGTTCTATGAATGTTTGTATTGCGAGCTGGCCTGAAAAACAATCTATTTAAATTCTATATAAAATAATATTTAACTTGAATAATTTAATTCATACCAGTCTTTAAATTGATATAAAAGAGGGGCGATTTGAGCTCTTTAGAACAAAAATACTTCCCATTTCTATTTTTTTTTTTTTTTTACAAAAATTTTAT
>JAJZHL010000149.1 GCA_021804505.1 Pseudomonadota bacterium
TCATTGATAAGCAGATTATTCAAATTTGTAACGTAAGTGTGATGATGTTTTCCATGATGATAATCAAAAGTTTCTGCAGAAAAATACGGCGAAAAATCACCTTTACCATACGGTAACTCTGGTAAAATAAATGGATAAGATTTTTGGTTAGACTTATTGCAATATATCATGGCTTCCTCACTTCAATAAACAAAATTTACGCTATCAGCTTTAAAAAATCAGCAGCTAAAAACAAAGAACCAGTAATAATAATGTTAGCCTCGCTATTTCCTCTAGCTCGCTCACTTATAGCCCTTATTGCTTCTTCTAGCGAATCAGCAGGATAAAACTCTATTCCGGTATTTCCAGCTCTAGTGCTAATTGCTTCACTGCTGTAACTTACTACTTCTGATAAAACCCTAACACCGTAACCTGCTGATGTCAACGGTTTTAAATAGGCACAAAACTCTTCTATGCTTCTATTTTGGGTCATACCTAAAATTAAATATATAGGAGGGTCTAGATTATCGGCAATAAAGGAGGCAAGAACCTGCGCTCCTCCATTATTATGCGCTCCATCAACCCAAATCTGTATATTGGGACTGGCCATATGAGAATATTTTTCATAAGGTATCTTTTGGATTCTGCCAGGCCATTGTACATTTTGTAGCCCTGCTTCTATACTAGTATTGCTGATATTGAACTTCTTATTGATCAAACTAATTAAGGCTATAACTGCCGCAGCATTTATCAGCTGATGATCTCCTTTAAGCGCCGGGCTTGCAAATCTATATTCAGAACTATTTGAGACATACATAAAACCATTGTCTACTTTCTTCAGGCCATAATCATATTCATAACAAAAGGCAGGAGAGTCTAACTCCTCGCATCTTTTAAGCAAAGTCTCATATACTTCATCAACCTGGCTACTTATAACACATGGAACTCCGGCTTTAATAATACCAGCCTTTTCTGCCGCTATCTGCGGTAAAGTGGTCCCTAGATAGTCCATATGATCATAGGATATCGGGGTAATTAGGGTAATTAACGGATTTGGTACAACGTTAGTAGCATCAAGCCGTCCACCGAGACCAGTCTCAAGTATTAATATGTCGGCCTTGACTTCTGCAAAGGCTAAAAATGCTGCAGCGGTTGTTCCTTCAAAAAAGGTAGGCTCTATACTGTTACTTTCACAAGCGAGTCTAGTTCTCTCACACACCTCAAATAAATACTCATCGCTTATTTTTTCTCCGCGTAGAACTATTCGTTCATTAAATTCTAATAAATGAGGGGAAGTATATGTATGGACTTTGTAACCAGCTGCTTCAAATATGCTTTTTAGCATAGCAACGCTTGAGCCTTTTCCATTTGTTCCTGCTATATGAATAACTGGTGGCAATTTAAAATGGGGATTATCAAGCGCTTTTAGTATAGAGCTTATATTGCTTAAATCATATTTTATATTAGTTTTCCATGACGGGATAGGGAAGTGAGGCATTCTCATTTTAATATGTTTTCTAGTAACTTATCTAAATCTAGTCTACTCCTTTTCATTCTTTCAGCAATTATAATCGAATGTATTGCGTAAAGGGTAGTATTGAAATCGTCATTAATCACCAAATAATCATAATAATCAGCTTGTTTCATCTCTCGAAGCGCAAGCTTCATCCGAAGGTTTATGTCATGTTCACTATTCTGTTTTCGACCTTTTATTCTTTGTTCCAAGATAGCAAAGCTTGGGGGAAATATAAAAATAGTTACAGAGTCTGGTAACATTTGTTTGATAGATTTTGCGCCTGGAAAATCTATATCAAATAGTACATTATAACCTTGGCTCAGATATTCTTCTACGGGCTTTTTGGGGGTGCCATAATAATTATGGTAAATATTGGTATATTCAAGAAGAGCGTTCTGCTGAATTAATTGGTTGAATTCTTCTATGCTTTTAAAATAATAGCTCACTCCATCTATTTCTTCACTTCTTGGTAGCCGGGTTGTAGCAGAGATTGATAACCTTATATTGTTATCAATTTCTACTAGCGCTTTTGCTAGGCTCGACTTACCTGCACCCGAGGGAGAAGATAAGATGACACAAAATCCTTTTTTGTCATTTCCACCTACTCCGATGACATCCGAGCTACGGCGGGGTTCCAGATTACTATGTACTTCCATATAAATATCTTTTGCCGAAATTTTATTCTACTATCAAATGCAGCACCATTCATAGCTTATATGTATGATGGATTCCCGCTTACGCAGGAATGACATAGGATTGGGGGACTACTCAATACCCAAAATCTTATGCGTTTGCATAGACAGACGATAGCCATATCTTATACTTAAATCAATCGCCAACTTTTCATTTTTTTTATTAAGTAGCTCATTATTTTGATCCATAGGCTGTACAAATACAGTGATAGCATGCTTGCTCTGGCCTATTTCAGGAACATAAGAATATTCAGGCATATTGTCTGCGATTAAAAATTTCAAGGCATTAATACGTGGAAGTAAGTCCTCTCTGAGTGAAGAATATCCCTTCTTACCTGCTTTTGGCGAACAAACTATATGAACATCTTCAGGTAAGTTACGATATAATGTACCATTAGTTTCTATTTGTACAATAAAACCACGCTGAATTAATTCTTCGCATAAAGGCCCTATAGGCTGACGGAAAGGCTCCCCTCCTGTGATGACAATAAGCTGAATATTAGATGCAGCTTCTTTAATTCTCTCAATAATCTCATTAACTGTAAATGTTGTGAAATCTTCGAAATCTGTATCGCAAAAGGTACAGGCTAGATTACAGCCCCCAAGCCTAATAAAAATTGCTGGCATACCAACGAAGGGCCCTTCGCCTTGGATAGTTTTGAAAATATTTTTAATTTCTAGATTTGTTCCATCAGAAAATACGGCAGATCTCTTGGGGTTTTGCCCAAACATTACTCTGTCTTTCCACTATCCATTGCAGAAAAAACCTCTTCCCATGAACCGGTGGTAGCAGCTTTAGTATATTCTGTTACCCTATTTTCAAAAAAGTTAGTGTGCTCTACTCCGTTTAGAATCTCATCAAGCCAAGGTAATGGATTATTATCCACAAGATAAATTTCTTTTAAGCCTAGCTGCATTAACCTACGATCAGCAATATAGCGTATATATTGTCTAACTTCTCTAGCTGTTAATCCTTCAATGTCTCCTACTTCAAAGGCAAGCTCAATAAATGCATCTTCAAAATGCACTA
>JAJZHL010000150.1 GCA_021804505.1 Pseudomonadota bacterium
ACCCGGTTTTTCTAATGCTCTGGTAATAGATAAAGTACATGTATCTCCAACATCTAGCCTATTTTCCATGTACCTAAATTTCGATAAAACCATTAGTGCTCTTATACTTTATGTAGCTGCTAAGCTATTTATTGTAGAAAAATTGGTAGACAAGAAATCACTACAGCAGACTCTATACACTCTCTTGTTATGTGTGGCCGTCATATTAATACCGGGCCTCTTGTCAGGGTATATAAAATTTGATCCTAAAGTACCAGATATATTGCAGCTTTGGATATTTAATAATCTATTATTTGTGGTAGTAACAGAGGAAATAATATTTCGTGGATTTCTACAGAATAAACTAAAATCTTTTCTAGGTGAAAAAGCTGCTAGTAATTATATACATATAATTATTGCCTCAACAATTTTCGGTTTAGCGCATTTTAAGGGGGGGATTATATATATATTGTTAGCGCTTATAGCTGGAGGGTTTTATGGTTATGCTTACGAAAAAACAAATAGAATATCTTGTTCGGTTATTGTCCATTTCGGCTTAAATCTAGTACATTTAATGTTATTTACTTATCCTGCAGCTGTGATTGCATAAAGGAGTTTTAAGCGTTTTACCCTAGTGCGCAAATAAAACCTAACTAGGGAAGAGTTCAATATGATGGCTTCCATCACGACCAAAATATATTACCTTTCTCCCAGTTATGTATACTTCATAATGGCTACACCCAGATTCTATAATACGTTGTAAAAAAGTCTGATAGTTAATAAGTTCTTGTTGTATATCGGCTATGGTATTTTTGATTGTTTCAATATCAAATCTTTGTGATATTGGAAGCGGATTAAAGTCAAAATCACTAAGATAGCTCTCATTTTTAACACTGTAATATAAGCCCTTTAATCCTACAAGGTCTATAATATATCTTTCTACTCCTATAGAAGCTAATTTGGCTACAACTTCAGGAAAAGTAATTTGCCCCTTAAGGGATAAAGATTTACATTCGT
This sequence comes from Pseudomonadota bacterium, assembly GCA_021804505.1. Classification (GTDB taxonomy): domain Bacteria; phylum Pseudomonadota; class Alphaproteobacteria; order Rickettsiales; family Rickettsiaceae; genus Tisiphia. The sequence goes on from JAJZHL010000150.1 coordinate 997, forward strand.
TAATTATGTCAAAGTCCATGCCCATCTCTCCTATTAACAGTTAAAAAAATTAAGATCTATTTTATATATCAAATTTTATGTCTTTAAGCAAAAGATAGAATGTCATTCAATATATCTAACATAGTAAATAAACCGCTAATTATCCTATATTTAATACAATAGCAAATTCTTTAAGTATATATTATAGGAATAAAGTAAGAGTTTATATGGTATATCCTTTGATGCTATCGGATGGGGTACTATGTTAAGAGAGTTAGTCCGAGGTAGAAGTTGCGTTAATTCTTCTATTTCTCTAGGAAGTTCATAATCTTCTGCTACTAGTCTAATAGACTTAATATTGTGTGTTATAATAAAATCTACCACTTCCGAAGTGCTACTGTCATGTGCGTAGTTATCTATCCCGTAAATTACTTGACTTTGTATGGCTTTAAGTTCAGGGAGTATATCTTGCAATGCTGTGTCAGGATCAATGCCAGCTATAAATAATATAGGTGCATATCCTGCTTTGAGTAACGCGATCCCGTAATTTATCCTCTTAGTACTTGGGCTTAATACCACTATAGCATTGGTAATAGTGCTAGTGTTGATCGGATAAGATTGGACTAAATATATATAATAGCCAAATCCACCACCCCAGGATAATAATATAAAAAGAGCAGCTAGAATTATACGTTTCATTAATTAGTAATTTTTCTTAAATGCTAATATGAATATTATAAGCATAAGTCTTATCCTTGTATAGGAATAACATGTAAAACACATAAAGGAAGAATCATTAATACATTTTTTGCCAATTATCACCGATTTTTGTTTCTACTAAAAGGGGTACAGTTAATTTAGATGATTTCTCCATTGTGTTTTTTATCAGCTTGGCTACTTCTTCTGCTTCATCTTCCGGGGCTTCAAAAAGAAGTTCATCGTGGATCTGGAGTACTAATTTTGTACTAAGGTTTAGAGATTGGAGTTTATTATCAATCTCAATCATAGCTATTTTGATTATATCCGCACAAGTACCTTGAAGTGGAGCGTTGATCGCCGCTCTTTCCGCAAATTGTCTAAGAGAAGATTTTTGTTCATTAATCAGTGGGGTAAAGCATTTCCGCCCGAAGAAATTTAGGACATAACCATGCTGCTTAGCATAATTCTTAGTGTGTTCCATGTATTGCTGTATACCAGGGTACTTTTGAAAGTATTTTGCTATATATTCAGCTGCCTCTGCAGATGGGATGTTTAATTGCTTGCCTAAACCAAAGGCACTAATGCCATAAATGATACCGAAATTGATTGCTTTCGCTTTCCGCCTATGTTCTGCAGTGAGTTCACTATTTGTCAGATGGAATATATTGCATGCCGTATTATTATGTATATCTTCTCCGTTTAAAAAAGCTTGTTTTAGGGCAGGAATATCTGCTATATCACTTAAAATTCGTAGCTCAATTTGTGAATAATCCGCTGATATTAATTTTTTACCCTCATCTGCAATGAAGGCAGCCCTAATTTTATTACCTTCCACAGATCTAATAGGTACATTCTGCAGGTTAGGATCTTTTGAGCTAAGCCTGCCTGTGCTAGTGGAAGTTTGCAAAAAAGTTGTATGGACTCTACCACTTGAGTGGTCAATTTGGAGAGGTAGGCTATCAGTATAGGTAGACTTTAGTTTAGCTAATTGACGCCATTTGAGCAACAGTTCTGCTATAGGAAATCCGCTGTCGCTAAGTTTTTCAAGGACTTCAGAATTAGTCGAATATGCTTGAGTTTTTGAGGATAATTTACCAAGAGGCAGCTGCATTTTATCAAACAGTACTTCTCCAAGTTGTTTAGGAGATGCGATATTAAATTCCGTGCCAGCCATTTCAAATATTTCTTGTGATAATTTAGAAATTTCTATGCCAAATTCATCTGATAATTGTTTAAGATATTGTACGTTAATCTTAATCCCAATTAGTTCCATTTTATTAATTATATGGCACAAAGGTAAGTCAATATCTCTATATAAGGCTAATAATTGGTTATCTTTTAACAATAGTAATAGTTTTTGATAGTCATCAAGAAAGTCATGTACTATGTCTACTAGATACTCTAAACTATCTGCACCTTCGATAACATCTAATTGAGGTTTGCCAGCTGATACTAGATAATGCATTAATTCTATATCTTCAGCAGAATTTATCTCTATGTTATAACTTAAGAAAAATTTTAATAATGCTTTTAACCT
>JAJZHL010000151.1 GCA_021804505.1 Pseudomonadota bacterium
AGTTTGAATGTTGTTTTGCCCTTCTACTAAAACGTTTTCTAACTTAAAGCCTATATCAGAGGTTGATTCATAGATATTCTGAATAATTTCATGTTTTGTATTATTAAAATGGTTGGTAAAGAAAAATATGCAGGTCCCTAAAACAATTAGAATTTTGACAAAGAGCATAAATCTAGCGTAACCTAGACCTATCTTTCTACGCAGGGGAATATTAGTTTTTTTCTTGTTAGACCTTTTCTTTGGCTTCATGTGTCAAGACTTGCTGTCATTAGAATCTCTTCAACTAGAGAAGTAAAATTAATCCCTTGCAGAGCAGCTATTTCTGGAACAATTGAGAGTGGAGTCATACCAGGATGGGTATTAATCTCCAAAGTAACAAATTCTTCATTGTCTTCGTTAAAAATAAACTCTGCTCTTGCCACACCTCTGCAATTCATGGTTTTATATATTTTCTCAGATTCTATCATTAGCTTATCATATAAATTTGGGGGTAAGGGAGCAGGACATAAGTGTTTAGCAAAACCGTCTGTATACTTGGTGTCATAATCATAAAAACGACGCTTCAAAAGCTGGATTTCCAGTACTCCTAAAGCTCTACCATTCAAGAGAGCAACTTGCATTTCTCTTCCTTTAATATATTCCTCAATCATCACTTGGTCGCCATAAGGGAAGGTATAATTAGCAAAATCGAAATCATCACTGTCAAATACCAGCTCTACTCCGATGCTTGACCCTTGAGTCAAAGGCTTAATTACATATGGCCTTGGCATAGGATCTTTTTTGATGTTGTCGTATTTATTAACAATAACACTTTTTGCTACTTTAATATTATTTGCTATAAACCATGCTTTTGAATGGATTTTGCTAAAAGCTAAGGCCGAAGCAAGAACACCACTATGCGTATAAGGAATCCTTAAAATATTTAGTAACCCCGGCAGACACCCATCTTCTCCATACGTGCCATGTAAACAATTATATACCACATCTGGGTTAATAGCAGAAAGTACGGATGCTATATCTGCTCCCATATCTACGAAAGTAACCTTATAACCAGCTTCAGTTAAGGCTTTATTTACCCCAGCAGATGAAACTAAAGATACCTCTCGCTCAGCCGACATGCCTCCACCTACAACTACCACATGCTTCCCTGCACCGTCACTTAATCGTGTAACAATAGACTTCTCAATAAAGCTAGTTCTATATTTAAGCATATTTCCCGATTCGTTTTATTTCCCACTCCAAATTCACACCACTGTTTTCAAACACTTTTCTCTTGACTAAATCACCAAGAGTCTCTAAGTCTTTAGCAGTTGCACTTCCATTATTAATCATAAAATTGCAATGCAATTGTGACATAGAAGCGCCTCCAATTTGATAACCACGCATACCCGCCTGATCAATTAACTGCCAAGCTTTATGATCTTCCGGATTAGCAAAGGTACTACCGCCTGTACGCTCTTTAATTGGCTGGGTTTCTAATCTTTTTTTGTTTATCTCCTCCATCATTTCAGTAATACGATCTTTATTACCAAGCGTAAATTTAAATTTCACCTTTGTAATGATTAAATCTTGGGGCAAGGAGTTACCACGATATCTAAAACCTATTTCCTCATTTGCAAGAGTAAGAAAATTGCCTTTTGGATCAATCGCTTCCACTGCCACAACATTATCTTTGAATTCTGAACCATACGCTCCAGCATTCATTACAATTCCTCCGCCTATCGTACCTGGTATTCCAATTAAGAATTCAAAACCAGCTATTGAGTTTTCTTGACAAAATTTCGCAAGGTTAAAATTCAAACACCCAGAGCCAACATCAATCTCATGGTCATTAACTACAGATATATCAGTAAAATTCTGACCAAGTTTTACTACAATTCCTTCAATTCCTCCATCCCTGATAATTGTATTCGAACCTGCTCCAAGAACTGTTACTGGCATCTTTTGTTGATTTTGCACTATAAAATTTGCTAGATCATTTGAGTTGAGGGGTTTAAAAAATACTTCGGCAGGCCCTCCTACCTTAAACCAAGTTAAGGGACTTAAATTATACCCAAACCTATATTCACCAGCAACATCAGGAAGTTTAAGCATTTAAAGACCTACTGAATGAGTTTTGTTCGAACTGGTAAGTTGCAAAGCCAAATTATTTGCCCAGCTCGAAATACTACCCGCACCCATCATCACTATTATGTCATTTGGCATAGCATTATCAACTATGATATTCACAATTTCTTCAGGAGAAGCTATGAATGCTACCCTGCTGTGGGATTTAGTATCTTTTATTTTGTTTACTAATTTTTCTCCACTAAGACCCTCTATCGGTTGTTCTCCTGCAGCATATATATCAGTAATATATAGCTGATGAGCATCAGAAAAACAAACTATAAAATCATCAAATAAATACTGCAATCTTGAGTACCTATGTGGTTGGAAAATAGCAATAACTTTCCCCCCCTGCTTATCAGCAACATTTCTTGCTGTAGCTAAGGTAGCCTTCACTTCCTCTGGATGATGGGCATAATCATCAATTATTACTGCTCCATTATACTCAGCTACTTTAGTAAATCTTCTTTTTATCCCTTTAAAATTACTAAATCCATTCTTGATGATTTTAATACCAAAGTCCAGTTCTACAGCAATAGAAATGGCAGCAAGGGCATTTAATACATTATGCCTTCCTGGAGTGGGTAAAGTAATTTTCTCGATTATTGTTGTACCTGTTTCATTTGGCAAATTAACACAAACATCAAAAGTTGAAGAACTAACATCAAAATTCAGATTAAAAGCTCGAATATGCGCATCATCAGAATCTATCCCATAACGTATAATCTTACGCTCAGTAATTTCATTCACCAAAGTTCTAACCACTGGATGATCTATACATGCAACGGCAAAACCATAAAATGGCAAGTTAGTGATAAAACTCCTAAAAGCTGTAATTAAAGTGTCAAAATCGTGATAATAATCTAAGTGCTCTGGATCTATATTGGTAATTGCTGCTATTGTTGAAGGTATCCGAATAAATGTTGCATCTGATTCATCTGCCTCAGCGATTAAGTAATGACCGGTTCCTACATAGGCGTTAGTGGACTTATTATTAATAATACCACCATTAATAACTGTCGGAGCAAGGCCTGCCGCTTCAAAGAGGCAAGCAACTAAAGAGGTAGTAGTGGTCTCGCCGTGAGAACCGGAAATC
>JAJZHL010000152.1 GCA_021804505.1 Pseudomonadota bacterium
TTTGCACGCGTAACCCCCACATAGGCAATTCGGCGTTCTTCCTCTAGGCCCTTTTCTCCTTCCTCATTAAGTGACCTTTGATGCGGGAATATACCCTCCTCCCAGCCTGGCAAAAATACCACATCAAACTCTAGCCCCTTAGCGGCGTGCAGCGTCATAATGCTGACGGACCCACCATAATTTGACTCTAAAGTTTCATTCTCCATAACTAAGCTAGAATGTTCTATAAAGTCATGAATATCATTAAACTCTGCTATCGCTCTTAGCATTTCGTTAAGGTTCTCGATCCTCGCTGCTGCTTCCTCAGATTTATCTTCTTCAAGCATCTGTAAATACGAAGATTCTTCCAGTATAGCTTTGGTAACGTTATAAGCGGGCTCAGTGCTATATCTAAAGTTCCAGTGGTCAATCTTGTTAACTAACACGCTTAAATTATCTTTTACTCTACTCTTCAAAAGCCCAGCTTCTAATAATTGTCTTATAGCAGATAAGATGGGTATATCATGCTCAACAGCATAATCTTTTATTTGCTGCAAGGTAGTATTACCAATTGATCTTTTTGGTACATTGATAATGCGTTCTATCGCAAGATTATCGCTATGATTTAGAGTGATACGTATATAGGCAAGCAAATGACGTATTTCCATACGTTCATAAAATTTAAAGCCACCGATAATTTTATATGGTATCGCATTACTGATAAATACCTCTTCGAATGCCCTGGTTTGGAAGCCAGCCCTGACTAATATAGCTACTTGCCCAGCATTATGTTTTCCTGATGCAACCATCTTCCCTATTTCAGATACTACGAACCTTGCTTCTTCCCGCTCATTCCAACACGAGATAATTTTGATTTTTTCTCCTTCATTTTTGTCAGTCCACAGGGTTTTGCCATGTCTATTTTTATTATTATCAATTATACTTGCTGCAGCAGATAAAATTTCTGCACTTGACCGGTAATTTTGTTCTAATTTGATGATTGTTGCATCAGGAAAATCTTTACCAAAACGTAAAATATTACCTACTTCCGCCCCTCGCCAGCCATAGATAGACTGATCATCATCACCAACACAGCAAATATTTTTAGAGCTACTTGCAAGCATTCTAGACCAAAGATACTGAACAGCATTGGTATCTTGATACTCATCAATTAAGATGTATTTATACTGATCTTGATAATGTTGTAATATACCAGGATGCCTTATAAATAGCTCATTGTTATAGATCATCAGATCACCAAAATCGACCACATTGGCAGCTTGTAAACTACGTTGATATTCATTATAAACAAGCTTTGCTACTTTATGGACCGGTAATTGGATATCTGATTCTGATAATTTATGTGGTAACAAGCCTTGATCTTTCCAGCGTGAAATAATAACGTACAAAAGCTTTGGAGCATATTTTTGAGGGTCAATATTCTCTTTTTTAACAATATCCTTAATTAGCTTTAGTTGATCATCGGCATTTATAATAGTAAATCTGGAATTCAATCCTAAATTTAAGTGTTCCGCTTGTTGCCTCAAAATTCTTGCAGCAATCGAGTGAAACGTACCTATGTTTAGTCCGTAGCAATCTATCATACTGCTAATTCGTTCTTCCATTTCTTTTGCTGCTTTATTTGTAAACGTTACTGCTAAAATATTTTGCGCAGCAGCAAAATCCTGTTTAATAATATTAGCAATTCTACTAGTTAATACTTTAGTTTTTCCCGTCCCTGCACCGGCAAGCACTAGTAATGGACCATTTACGTGTAAAACTGCCGTACGCTGAGGAGAGTTTAATGTGTCTAAAAAACTAGTTAGATTATCCATTATTTACTTCTGAAAACATAAAAATCGTAGTATAACCTTTTAGCAGGAGAAATACAAATATTGAACTTGAAAAAAGCAAGGATTTAATATAGGATACTTGGTCAATTATGCTAAAAGTGATATCCTAGTTACGGCGAGCATCCAGAAAATCATTAAAACAACAATGACCTACTTGCCTTAACTAAGACTGGATTCCAGCCTGCACTGGAATGACATAGGTTTGAGGATAGAAATTTAATAAATACTTAAATTATGCATCAAAAACGTACTCCTTACAATCAACTTGGGCATAAAAAAAATTTTCGCAATGCCTGGCAGGATTTTACCCAATCATTTGTCCATTGGCGTATTTTCTGGGTTATGGGTAGTAGCGATATACGAAAAAGATATGCTCGCTCGAGATTAGGACAATTCTGGCTCACTCTTTCACTGATAATCAATATAGCTGCGCTTGGTGTAGTCTGGTCTTACCTATTTAAGATGCCAATATCAGAATATTTACCATTTCTTGCAGTTGGTACTATTTTTTGGACTTACACCTCTACCTGTATAAACGAAGGTACAAACTTATATATATCTTCTGCCTCATATTTACGTGAACTAAATATTCCAAAACTGACATATGTTAATAGCCTACTTGTAAGAAATTTTATAGTTTTATGCCATAATTTATTAGTATTAATTCCTATATATCTTTTCTTCTCGTTAAAAATAAGTATTACAAATATTGTATTATCTATATTTGGCCTTATATTAACCTCCATATTGTTATTTCCTGTTATAACATTTGTTGCACTGGTTAGTTTACGTTTTCGTGATCTACCAAATATTATAGCAAGTCTAATGCAAGTTATATTTTACGTAACTCCCGTAATGTGGAAAGTACAGCTGATGCCGGAGAGATTTTATAAATATTTGCTATTAAATCCTTTCGCGGTGATGCTGTCTCTTTGCAGGGATCCGCTTTTGGGAAACGAGGTAGCCACAGATTATTGGATAGCTGCAATTATATATATTTTGTTAACTTACGGATTAATTATACCAATTTTTAATAAATACAGAAATAGAATATCCTATTGGCTTTAACGACAATAATATGGCACATATAAAATTACGGAATGTAGGCGTTACTTTCTCTATATACAACACCAAAACTAGGTCAGTACGTAACAGTATAATTAAAGCAATCGGTGGCAACCTTAAGGCTATAGATCATACAGTATATGTTAAGGCTCTGGAGAATATTAACCTCGAGATAAACCACGGAGATCGGATCGGCTTGATAGGTCATAATGGAGCTGGAAAATCTACTTTACTTAAAGTGCTTTCAAACATATACGAACCAACTGAAGGATTAGTAGAAATAGGATAAACCAGTTCTT
>JAJZHL010000153.1 GCA_021804505.1 Pseudomonadota bacterium
CTGCATATACAAAAGCCTCCTTATGTATGCTATTTGCCAATACAAAATACGATGCTTTTGCTGAATCTGCAACTCTGCCATCTAACAGCTGGCTCAAAATATCTAATTTATCTAACATCGCAGGAGAAGTGGCTGGAATATGCTCGTTAAGATATTGATTAAAAATACGAGTATTATCCGCAAGAATAGTACTAATTAACGCTAACCCCACAGCACCGCCAAGGTTACGAGTAAGATTATATAGACCACTAGCGTTACCTACTCTTTCTTTACTCATACTACCTAAAGCAATATTATTAGTGGGAAGAAAGCAAAACATTAGAGCAAATCCTCGCAAACATTGCGGCCAAAAAAACTCATCATATTTAGCATCAACTGTTAAAAAGCTATTCAAATAACAACCATAACCAAATAACACTAGACCAAAAGCTAGCATAATTCTTAAATCTATACCAGAAGATAACATTCTTCCTGCAACCGGGGCAGAAAAAAACTGTGCCATCCCTGTCACCATCATAGTAAAACCAATTTGTACAGTACTATACCCTGAAATTGTAAATAAAAATAATGGTATTAGATATACAGCTCCATATAGACCTATACCTATGACAAAAGAATAAGCACACCCAAATGTAAAGTTTCTATTTAAAAAGGTAGTAAGGTCCAAAATTGGGTTAATAAAAGTACATTCTCGAATTATTAATAAAACAAAACCAACTGCACATACTATACTTAAAGTCAATATTAAAGTATCCTGTAGCCAACCCTTCTTGCTCCCTTCTTCTAAAACATACTCCAAACATCCTAGAGTTAATACTAATAAAAACACACCTAAATAGTCGAAATTCTTAAGTAGGTCATAATGTGGCTCATCGAAATCTGCATATAAATAAATAATTATGCAAACAAAAATACCAGGGATAATATTAACCAAAAACATGAAATGCCAGGATAATAGATCTGTAATATAACCGCCCAGAGTTGGGCCAAGAGTTGGAGCAATGGTAACCACCAAACCGACTATCACCGTAATAGCTGGGCGTTTAGAGGGAGGGAAAAGAATATAAATTGTACTGAAAACGGTGGGTATCATTGCCCCCCCAAAAAAACCCTGGAGAGCTCTACATAAAATCATTGTTTCAATATTACCAGCCATTGCACAGCAAGCACTCATTACAGTAAAGCCAAGGGTAGCCACAAAATAAGAAATTCTTGTAGAAAGCAATCTAGCAGTAAAACCGGTGATTGGAATTATTACTACTTCTGCTATTAGATAAGATGTTTGGACCCACGACATCTCATCAGTTGAGGCCGAAAGCCCTGCCGCAATAATAGATAATGAGCTGGCAACAATTTGAATATCAAGTACAGCCATAAACATTCCTACCACCATAGCAAAGAACGCTAAAAACTGTTTAGGCGAGAGAGGTTTATAATTCTGATCTTGCTGCATGTTTTACTCTCCTCGAGGTCTTCCTTAACTACTTTCTTTTCTGATCAGTCCTCACCGATACTTCAACAGACATTCCTGCAACCAAACGGCTATCTATATTTTCCGGTGGGTCAAAGTCTATTATTACTGGAACACGTTGCACAATTTTAGTGAAATTCCCAATCGATGTATCAGTAGGCATCAAGCTAAAAGTTGAACCAGTGCCAGGAAACAAGCTACGTATCTTACCATATACAACAAGTTTTGGCAGCGAATCAAATTCCAATTTGACCTTGTCTCCAACTCTAAATTTGGTAACTTGTGTTTCCTTAAAATTGGCTTTTATGTATAATTTCTGATCTTGCACTATTACAAATAATATTCTGCCGGGCGTAATGTAATTACCAACCTGTAAACTACTACTGCTATTTGCTAATACCCCACTAATAGGAGCAATAATTCTGGTGTTCACTAAACTTCTAGCTGATATTTTTTGATCTGCAATTAACCCTGCAAGTTTTTGTTCTTCCGCAGACTTTTGTAGCTCTAATAGCCGTAAATTCCGTTCTGCAATTTGCAAGTCTAGCTCTGCGTTCTTAAACTCCTTGTTGGCCTGAGATAGAGCAACTTTGGACTGATCAAACTCCTTTTTACTAGCATAATTATCCTTACTTAGTTCTTTTATTCTGGTATAATCAGTAGTGGTAATCTCCAAATTAGTGTTGGCATAAGCCAATTTTTCTTTAGCTTGCTCCAATAACATATTAGCTATTAAACTTTTTTCTTCTATAACCTCAATATTCTTAGCAGTCTCGTTAATTGACGCTTCTATCGACGCAAGGCTAGCCTTAAAATCTGAGTCATCTATTTCAGCGATTAGATCCCCTTGATTTACTTTCGCATTCTCTGCAATATAAACATTTTTTAGTACGCCTTTAATCTCCGAACTAACACTTGATATATCGGTATCGATATAAGCATTATCTGTTGATTCGGTATTAACCCATCTAAAAGTTTCATAGGTTAGATAGACTAAAAATACTATAAATATAGCGACAATATATTTAGCTAAAGGATGATTTTTATATTTTTCTAATAGTTGCAACATTTAACTTCCATTACTTTAGTTTATTGTGTATTTAACCAAATTTTCCTACTTATCATATAACAGACAGGAATAGATATAAGATATATAGCAGAGATTATTGGTAATAAATACCAGGGGTAAATAATAAGATTTATTATTATCACTGCAAAAATGATCATCGAAAGAGATAAATATTCGTATTTTATTTTGATATTTTTTGTAGAAAAGGTTGGTAAGCGACTAGACAACAAAAAAGCTATAATGGCAATATACAGGTCAATCATAATAGTATGAGCTCTTATATTTATACCAAGAACACTACTCACTTCAAACTCTAAAATCATTGGATTTAAGATAAGCAAAGCTCCACAAGGCGCAGGTACACCAGTAAAGAAATGCTCAGATTTTTTGGAAACTCCGGTGCTAAAAATACTAGTATTAAACCTTGCGAGCCTAAGCGCCATACATGCAACGAACAATAATAAAGAACCCCAAGAAAGGACTTTATATTCATATTGCTGAAATGACCACAAATATACCAGGCAAGCTGGGATAACCCCAAAATTAGCAAAATCGCACAGAGAATCAAGCTCTGCACCAAAAGGGCTTGTAGCATTTAGCATCCTTGCTACTCTACCATCAATCCCATCTATAATTGCTGCTATTAAAATA
>JAJZHL010000154.1 GCA_021804505.1 Pseudomonadota bacterium
AAGGATGATCGTGACTATCCTGACGTGAAAGGCACTATTCAGAAGGTGGCTTTCCCGAAGCCTCAATCTACAGTTGCCTCAGAGAGCATGGCCAAGGCAAGACGAGCAAAAGAAGAGCAAGTAATTTCCGCAAATTTTTTAAATTCTTCTTTGGCCTGCTCGAGATTATTCTGCTCTAAATAAATTTCACATATTTTAAGTGTTATAGTATCTTTATAAACATCAAGCTTTTTAGCATCCTCAGCTGTGGGCCAAGACTCTTGAACTTCTATCAAAAGTGGCAAAGCCTCTTTGGACTTACCAAGTGCTTTAAGAGCACATGCTAAATTGTATTTTATTTGTACTAAATGATATGACGGATATTCATGTCCTCCATTGAAGAGTTTTTGGTATAACTCTTCTGCTAAGTTAGCATACTCAACTGCTTGTATCGTAAGTGCATCTTGAAGACATACAGAAGATTTACGTGAATATGTCAACATTAGAATATAATCAAGCTTATGTTCTGCAGCACGATTTATGATGTAATCCAATAAGTCACTATGATTTTGTGTGCTGTTAATAGTAGTATGGAGCAAATATTGCAAAGCTTGCTCTAAGGCCTTTATGCTTAAGATTTTTGATTCAACAACGCCCTGCACAAGATCTCTATATTTCGGATTGGGATAGTACGGATCCTCGTATATTGCTTGTGCTAAAAATTCAAACAACTTATTTTCGTAACTAACATTAATTACATAATCTAGTATTGCTTCTTGTGCCCCTTGGTTGAAGCAAGCACTTATTTCGAGTATAGTTGCTAGTTCTACCTTAAGAGAATCCTGTGGGTGGCCTTCCTTATCTTTTACTACAGCTTTATATAAATCTATAGCCTGATTCAAATTTTCCTCTCTTGCCGTTCCTTCCGATAATAACCCTTCGATATATTTTATAAATGCCCTATTATCATTAGTTATTGTTATATCTGGGACTGGCACGACTTGAGCATTTTGTAGCGCTAGGACAAGGGGTAAAGAAGATGGTACACCACTTGCTTTCTTCTCTTGTCTAACAGCTTCACACAACTTATTCAATGTTAGGTAGCTCCAACCAGCACTATCTTCAAGGCTCAAATTTGCTACTTTTTTTGTACTTCTTATATTATTTTTTAGTAGTTCTTCAATAACACCAATATTTTGATCTGGATTTGGTAGTTTCAGAGAAATTAACCGTAAAGCAGCTATTATGTGCAATGGAGTTTGTCCTTTGCTATTTTGAATAGATATATCAGCACCGTGCTCTAATAATGTTTTTACTATTTCAGTATTTCTCATATAAACGGCATAATGTAAAGGTGTCCAATTACTATTGGTTTTATGGTTGACGTTTAAACCTTGATCTAATAATAGTTTAACTATTTTGGTGTTATGCTCAAACTCAGCAGCTTTACACAATAACACACCACCATGCACTGATCCAATTTTTGGACACTTTGTGAGTAACAATTCCAGAGTATCCGTATATGTAGCATTAGTACACATTGATATCATTTTAATTAGGAAAGCCTGCTGGCTCAAATATTGGTCTATTAAGCCGTGGGCAGAGAATAAAGTGAGTAATTCATGGTTCTTTAATTCTATAGATAAGTTAAATACTCTAAAGAAATAATCAAAATTAAACCCCTCTAATGTTGTTTCTTTTCTTCGTTTAAATCTTTCTTCATTTATACTGGGCACTACATTTTCTGCTGCTTTTAAGAATTCTGCCTCAAACTCATTCTGAGAAATAACATGAGGTGTATTTTCTTTTTGCTGCTGCATAGCTAGAAATTCTTGAACAAAGACTGCACTTACCTGCTCAGCACTTAGTTCATTCCATTTTTCATTAAATAGAAACTCTAAGACATATACTTCTTCATTGGTAAATTGTACCTTTTGCAGCGCCTCTAAAAATAATTCAGTATTAGCGTCATGCTGATTTGTCTCAAATATATTTCTTAATTGACCTATTACTCCAAGGTTAAATTCATCTAATTTTTGTTGCTCTAACCTTCTCGATTGGTCGTCTGATCTATCCTGTGCGCGGGTAGACAATATGGCATTTATAGAGTCAAATCTTCTTAATGCTGCTGCAGTTTGAGATATAGGATTGACTCCTGGTTTGTTTAAACTTAATATTTCCACAATTAATGCCATTTATTCACCTTTTAATAATATTAATAAATCCGTACAGCGACTTAGGGGTAAGTTATTTTGTATTTGTAGTACCCCCAGCCAAATTGATATTTACCCATACAGATACAGCCCGTAGCTGAGTGAGAGCCGTCTTCATATTATGCTTTATTTATAGCCTTTTCTTATAACTTACTAAACTCTTGCTGGTTTTATTCCGTGTTCTCTTATTCCGAGAGCTTTAAGGAAATTTACTAAACTCAGATAGCCTCAATTAAAATTGTTGCAAGTGATATGTAAATTGTTATAAGAGCTACTTATGCTAACAAATAGCAGGGCAGAATTAGTACGGAAAATATTTAAATTTTAATAAAACTTCCCTTTAGATAATAAAATGTTGCAAAAGAAACACATTAGATATGGCCAACATATTATATATGGCAGGGTAGGTGGTATATTTATTCGCCAAATAAAAGATATTGAGAATATTAGCTTATTTCCCGTATCAAGAATTTAAGAAGAACCTTAATACTCCTTATACCCCCTCGATTTTCTAATTTTTGATAGCTTGTACTTTATCTTCCAGTTCGTTCTGATTTTTACAGATTGTAATTTTAGAGCAACCACGTTTGCTATCGGAAGTACCCCACGAGCAAATGATACTAATTTCACTAAAAAAACTTCTTTGTTCATGCAGATGATAAAAACGTTCATTTTTTCTAAAACGTTTGAGCATCTTAATTACACTGGTTACCTTTAATTAGTTAACCTATCCTTACTCTAACAAGGTTCAAAACTGCTCTACTTTGCACTCAGTGGTACCAAGATCTCCTTTCAAGCCATCAATATCAAAAACTTTTCCATACCACCCTTGTCTTACTCTATTCCACTTTAAACCATGATTGCGTATAATTTGACGAATTTCGCTAGAAGGTTGTTGTTCGAAGGTTAGGATAACTTTATGCTTATGTCTTTCTTCTTGATCAAATTTAGCTTTACCTATTCTGGTCCATTCATCC
>JAJZHL010000155.1 GCA_021804505.1 Pseudomonadota bacterium
GGACGCTTTTTGTATTCTATCTGACAGCGGTACGATTACAGAAGAGACTTCTCTTCTTAATTTACCAGCAATCAATATCCGTAATAGTCATGAAAGGCCGGAAGGAATGGACGAAGGTACTCTTATTATGAGTGGCCTGAAACCTGACAGGGTACTTGATGCCGTACGTATAATAGCCAGTCAGCATAAAGAAGGTAAGTTTAAGCATTCCAAGGTACCTGATTATGACACAGACCAGGTATCACAAAAAATCCTAAGAATTGTGTTAAGCTATGTAGATTACATAAATAGAGCGGTGTGGTTTAAGTGAAAATATTGCAAATCAACGGCTTGAATCACCTGGACGAAGGTGTATGCTTGCCCTAATTTCACTGCTATTTAGCAACATGCTATTAAGCCTTCGTTGTTGACTGTCTTAAGCTAGTTAAATTATTTAGTATACTGTACAAAATATAAAAATAAAAGTATGCGATATTTCATCAAAGAAAATACATATTTAGAATTACAGAGATTTTATTAATTGATGTATTCGTGTAAAAGTGTTAATAATATAAGGTTTAAAAATGGTAGATAAAACTTCTCCCTTAGTATCAATAGTTATACCAGTCTATAATGGAGCAAACTATATGAGTGAGGCAATTGACAGTGCTCTTGCCCAAACATATAGTAATGTAGAAGTTATAGTAGTTAACGACGGCTCTAATGATAATGGTAAGACTGATAGGATTGCCAAAGAATATGGTGATAAAATTCGCTATTTTGTAAAAGAAAATGGAGGGTGTGCTTCTGCTCTTAACTTAGCTATTAAAAATATGAAAGGACAGTATTTTTCTTGGCTGAGTCATGATGATGTTTATTATCCTAACAAAATTGAACACCAAATAAATTTAATTAATAAACTAAAAAATTCTGCTACTATAATCTATGGTGGATATGAAGTAATTAATAGCGCTTCAAAATCCATGTACTACGTTAGACCTGAGAATACTATTCCAGAAGAAAAACGTAATATTCCTTTATTCCCCTTATTACGCGGTCTAATACATGGTTGCTCTTTATTGATTCCTGTTAAATACTTTAAGGAAATTGGTGTTTTCGACGAAACATTACCATCAACTCAGGACTATGCTCTCTGGTTTAAGTTTTTAAGGGTAGCCCCTATTCATTTTGATAATACTATTACTATTAAATCTCGTGTTCACGAAGAGCAAGGCACACATAAAATTACTAATCATCTTAATGAATGTAATGAATTATGGTCGGGTTTTCTTAGAGAATTAACCGAAGACGAAATGACCGAAATGGAAGGTTCTCCATACTTATTCTTAACTCGTACCGCTGCTTTTCTAGCGAACAATACACCTTATACTAAGGCACGCGATTTAGCTACCCTAATGGCAAAGCAAACTTTAAGTAATATTAAGATCAGTGTTGTTATGCCAGTATATAATAGAATTAAGTTGGCAATAGAAGCTATAGATTCTGTTATTATCCAAACCCATCAAACCTTTGAACTCATTATAATAGATGATGGGTCAGCAGAGGACGTGTCATTGTTACTTAAGAAATGTAAATCAGATCCTAGAATTACATATACACATACCAAAAATAAAGGTGCTGCTGCAGCTCGTAATCTTGGAGTAAGCAAAGCAACCGGAAAATATGTAGCGTTTCTTGACTCAGATGATTTATTTTATCCTAATAAATTAGAAGTACAATTAAAGTATATGGAAGATAATAGTTGGGTATTCTCTCACACTTCTTATGAACGAATCAATGTAGAGAGCAAGCATATTAATTTTATAGCATCTGGTAGTATATGTAATGGTTATGTCTTTCCACAAATTATTAGTTCATGTCAAATAGCAACTCCAACAGTTATGGGGGCTACATCCCTTTTTAAATCCAACCCATTTCCCCACAATATGAGGATTGGTGAAGATGTTTGTACTTGGATTTCTATAGCCAGTGAGAATTTTATTGGTGGTATCGATACTGCACTATCTAAAATAAGAGTGAGTAATAGCTCAACTTATTTTGATCATGGTAAATACGCCTTAGGTTTGATAAATATTTCTGCTTTTGTTATAAATGACAAACGTTTCAATCAATTCAGTTCCTTGCTCATTAACTTATTATATGCAGCAATAAGAAATCTTCAATTGCTAGATGAACAAACAGGAATTCAAATACAGCAACCAAGTACATATAAAAGAAGTTCTTTTCTACATACAATACGACCACCGCTCACTCTAATGATCCTAATCAATTCACTAAAAAGAAACGGGTTGCGTGCAACCTTGTATAGAATATACTGGCGGTTAAAAAGATGATAAAGCGGAGCCTTAGGAACCAATAACTCACAATCTTCGTAAATTCTTGATTATATAAGACATGGTAGTTATTGGATGCAGAGCAATAATCTTTAACAACTTAAAGTATGACATGTAATTCCTATCCTCAATAAACCACATATATAAATCTAAGATTGGTTTATATTCAGTTGGTATAACATATTTAGGCAAGTATAAATCTTTCAGCTGTTTCTTTGCATGTCTTATCTCTTCCTTGCGAGTAGAGGTTAAGCTGTTAGTGTGAGTACGGTAAAAATATAGCGACTCTGGAATATGGAAGAGCCTTGTAATTAAGCCTAGGCGTAACCAGTAATCATAATCTTCTACTAAAAACATTTGCTCATTATATCCTCCAAGTTGACTAGCCACTTCAGCTCGATATAGGAAACATGCGCCCACGCAATCCCTAATAGGCAGAAACACTGGAGGTTCCTGGTAAATACGTTTCATTACCTTACCATTTGCATCAATTAAACTATAATCCGTATATACTAAACCTATATCTGGCATATTATCTAAATAGTGATTCATCGTTTCCAATGCCTCTTCATGAAACAGATTATCATCTGAAGTCCAGGTTAAATACTTACCCTTGGCTTCAGCGAAAGCGATATTTAAAGATGCTGGTAGTTTTTTATTTACGCTATTTGATAATACTTTAACTCTCTCGTCCATTTTAGCATAATTTTTTGCTACACTAAGTGTTTCATCGCTAGAAAAATCATCAATTATTATCAATTCAAACTCGGTAAATGTTTGAGCAAGGCAACTATCCACAGCCTTTATCAAATAAGATCGGA
>JAJZHL010000156.1 GCA_021804505.1 Pseudomonadota bacterium
AATTAATGCAGAGGGGGTAAGTTTTATTAGGGCTAATATCAGTATGGTGGAGGCTCAGGAAGCAAATTTACGTAATGCAATTTTGACTGATGCTGAGGTAAGATTTTCAAATCTTACAGGAGCAATTTTAGAACATGCCAATGCAGTTGGTATAAACGCAAGCAATAGTATCCTTAAGAATGTTAAGGCAAAACAAGCAGATTTTTCCAATGGTATAATGAGGCGTATTAGAGGAGGAGGTGGAGATTTTACAGAAGTGAATTTTACTGAGGCTGATCTCAGTAATTCAAGATTAACATATGCTATAATGGAAAAGGTAAAAGCTGAAAAGGCTAGGTTAGTGGGAGCAGATTTAACTTTGGCTAATTTACAGGAAGCAGATTTAAATAATGCTACGGTGAGTACTGAAACTAATATGTCGCAGTCACATATAGCTGGGGTAAAAGGTATACTAAAACATGGTGATGAACAGATTAGTCCCC
This sequence comes from Pseudomonadota bacterium, assembly GCA_021804505.1. Classification (GTDB taxonomy): domain Bacteria; phylum Pseudomonadota; class Alphaproteobacteria; order Rickettsiales; family Rickettsiaceae; genus Tisiphia. Next base: position 483 of record JAJZHL010000156.1, read on the forward strand.
AAAAATTTCAGCAGGAAGAAGCAATACGAAGAAAAAAGGAACAAAGTAGTGCTTATTCAATACAAGTTGAAGGTATATATACATTTGTTGATTTTGTTCGTACTTTACCAGTTGCCAGAAGCGCGCCAGAGATAATCACTTTGGTAAATAACTATAATGACTGGTTAAAGGCTAGTAATGAATTATGGTACAATACTAGTTTACGAGCTGAGGATAGGGCTGCTGCAATGCGAGCAGAAGTTGAAAGTATGGCAGTTTTAATAAAGAATGCAGGTGTTGTTTTAGATCGTCATGCCTCTAGTTTACAAGGAGTGTATTCGGACCGTCTGAAAGATACAATAGTACAATATTCTGTGGTTCCAGCATTGAATTATTTATTACAGCCTATGCCTTATATTAGTCTTAATCAGGCAGTTCCAGGGACTTTTGACATGTTTAACGGAGTAGTAAATGAGAAATTTCTCAGAGATCTTGCGCCAATAATAGCTGATTTAGCTTACGGTATAAGTGATGAGAAGACAAACGAAGCGGTACAGTCTATTTATCATGATTTAATGATTCCTACTGAGAATTCTACGGGCGAGTTTACTAAAAATATTATGTCTATACTAGATAACCCAAAAATTTCAAAATCGATAACAACTGACTTAGCTGTTTTTTTAAGTAATGATGCAAATAAGGAAGAAATTACCAAAATGGCTGAATATGTTGTTGAAAGCCGTTATAAAGATTTCCGTTCAGATGAATTTTTTGTGGAGACAGTATCCTTGGTCACTAATAACGCTGTGCCAATGCTACTGAATGTACCTTCTGTTGTTGAAATATATAAACAATATCAGATACATCAGGATCTAGGGGAAGAATTGCTTAGTTATCAAGAGCTATCTGAGGCTCAAATGTTAATCGTAGCTCAGAAGTTATCTAAAGGAGAGGAGATACCTGAGAGTGGGATATTTTTAGAGGGATCCCATAGAGCAGAGGCATTAATTGGTTCTAGAAGAAAGGAAATAGCAGCTAAGCAAGATCAAAGTATACTATCTATTTTAGAAGCAGCTCATAAGGTAGCTATTAATGTCGTTCCTATTTTTGGAGAAAACTTACCAGGATATTTAACAAAAAATAAAGCAAATATTCTAGCAGTACTAGATAGTGAAGCAGGAAAAAGCACTCTTCAAGCTTATGGTATGGATCCTAAACTTACTAAAGAAATTGCAGAGGCAACAATTCCTTTCATCGCTGAAGTTTTACCTATTCTAGGAGATACTACTGTAAATTGTTTACAAGACGAAGATACTCGAAAAGAATTAGCAGAGATAATTAATAATGCTAAGACCGTGATGAATGCGCCACAAGCTGAGCGATTGAAGCAGGTAGGTGCATTTGTTGAGTCGCTCAATAATTTTCAAACAAGACATCCAGAAGTACAGGATGCTATACAAAAACAAATTCCTGATCTTTTGGTAAAACATGCAGCAACTCTTGGACCAGTGATTGAAAAGTTTTTAAATGAAACTAAAGTAGGAAAACAATTAAAGTTACGTGGGCAAACGGTTTTAGAAGCTTTAATCCCTCATTCAAAGGAATTAGAGATAATAGTTAAGGTGCTTACTACCAATAAGGGATATGCAGGTATGGTTAAATCTATATTTAGCTTGCTGTCTGATAGAAAGGTATTAAATTTAATTGCAGTTAGTGGTTTGAATTTGATAGATTATGCTTGGCAAAGCCGTGGGGTGCGTGATTCTACCCGTAGGCGAGCAATTGGAGAACAAGTAAGTGGCATTATACCGATTGCAGATAGTATCGACTCAAGTAAGAATTTATCTTCTGTTTTTCAAAAGGAACTTGAAGCGCGTCAGAAACAAGGGCCAGTTAATCCTATACTTGAGTATTCATTGTATAATAGAGACTTACATGGATTATCCTTTAAGGATATTGAGATGAAGCTTGATCACTATAAAATTCAAGATTTTAACTTTAATAATGTGACCTTTGGCAAGAGTTCATTTGATGGAGCGTCATTAATGTATTGCTCTTTTAAAGGTGCTACTTTTACAGAAAAGGTAGCTTTTGTTGACGCTACTATAGATGTGCAAACATTGGAAACATTGCTTCCTGCAATTAAGAAATATAATGATGCTCATCAAAAAGATCCTATTAGTTTAAGGGAAGCTAAGATAGTTGGGGAAGTGACCCCCGATCTGCTTAAAAAATTAAGTGAACCAGATATCTGGGAGGTATCGTTTAAGGGTGCTAATCTTTCATTAGATAATGCTGAAATCCAGGACTTTAACTTTACCAATAGAACATTTGGTAAATGTTCATTAAAAGGTGCGGTATTAGAGAATTGTTCTTTTAAGGGGGCAGTTTTTACTAAGAAAGTAAATTTTGATGGTGCAGGCATAGATAATAGTACATTAAAAACACTGATCCCAGTAATTGAGCAGTATAATTTAGATCATAAAAAGGATCCTATTAGTTTAGATAACATTAAGTTAACTGAGGAAATTGATTCTAGCTTAAAGATCCATCCTTTATTACATAAGGTTGCTCTACCAAAGCTAGAAGCTGTGCATGTGTCTGAAGGAAAGGAAAAAAAACATTTAAATAAATTAAGCCACGCAGTGGATAAAGCATCAAGCTTGGGCAAGTA